>DASYMV010000322.1:0-19125 GCA_036008865.1 Pseudonocardiaceae bacterium
CAGAGGGTCGTCCACCGGAGCCTGCTCGGTGGTCGCGGCGGTGACCGAGCCCGTCCGCCAGCTCTGGTACGCCGCGGTCAGCTGCTCGTGCATCCACTTCGCCGCCGTCGACATGGACCGGGTGCGCAGGATGTGCTCCCGCGCGGCCCGGCCGCGATGGGCGGCCTCCGCCGGATCGTCCGCGATCTCGCGCATCGCACGCGCGGCGGCGTCCAGGTCGGGATCGGCCCACACCGCGTCCTCGTGGTACGGGAAGCAGTTCTTGCCGACCTTCGTGATCGTGCACGGGATCGGCCAACCGGTCCGCTCGTCGAGGAACTCGGTCGTGCTCGAGTAGTCCGTGGAGATCACCGGCAGAGCGCGCGCCATCGCCTCGGCGACGGTCAGGCCGAAGCCCTCGCTGCGGTGCAAGGACACGTACGCGGTGCTGCTGGAGTAGAGGTCGTGCAACTCCTGCGCGCTCAGGTAGCGCTCCAGAAGTTCGATCCGCGGATCGTCGGCGACGAGCACGCGCAGCCGTTCGGCGCTCAGCGGGTGCAGCTTGCCGTTGATCGCCTTGAGGACGAGCTTCACGTCATCGCGGCCTTCGAAGGCACGCTGGAACGCGGTCACCGCACCCCAGGGGTTCTTGCGCTGGCCGACGCTGTTGAAGTCGAACGCGAACAGGAACTGCACCGGGTCGCCGGGCTTGTGCGCCACGACCTCGGACTCGCCCGGATCGCGCACCGGAACCGGGATCGTCTTCACCGGGATCGGCGAGTGCTTCGCGATCGCGTCGCGGCAGAAGTCGCTGACCGTCCACACCTCGTCGACCATCCCGAAGGCCGGGTGCAGCCACTCCGGGAAGTCCTCGAGCTCCCACGCCCACAAGCCGATGCGATAACGCTTGTGGCCGACCTCGGGGTGGTTGTCCAGCACGGCCCTGGTCTGGTCCGCGTTCACCGCGATCAGACTCACCGGGAACTTCGGTTCGCCCGCCGTTGCCGGCCGCTGGACGTCCGTGCGGTTGGAGACGAGGCGGTCCTCGACCACGGACGTGATCGGTACGCCCGCCTGCTCGATCGCGTCGTGGACGATCCGGCCCATTTCGCCGAGCCCCAGCTCGGCGGTCAGGTAGCCGAGCATGTTCACGCCGAACTCGTCGCGTGGCTCGCGGATCGGCTTCGGCTCCTCGGGCAGTGCCCATTCGGGGAGCATGCCCTCGGCGACGCCGGAGTTGCGACACCAGGCGCGGAAGTGCGCGGCGTCCGTGCCGAACGGGTTCGGGAAGGCCAGCTGGAGGTCGGTGCGCGCCTCGTGGACGGCCATCGTCAGTCGGTTCAGACCCGCTGCGGCCTGTGCCTGGTTGGCGGGGGAGGTCAGCCACGTGCGGAATGCCGCGCCGCCGTCGGGGCCGAAGGCGTGCGGCGGCACGCGCTCCTCGTCGGGGTTGTTGCCGCTGCGCTCGTGTGCGTGCTCGGCTTTGATCCACGCATCGCGGTACAGGCGCCGGATGGACGGGCTGAACTTCGTCCCGTCGGCCATCTTGTTGAAGCCGTAGGGAATTGCGTCGAGCGACTCGGCGTAACCGTTGCTCTGCAACGCTTTCCCGTAGTTGTTGCACAGCTCGCGGAGGTCCGGGTTGTCCGACAGCAGCACGCGCGGCTTGCGCTGGCAGTGGTAGGTCAGCAGCCAGGGATGCTCGGGCCGGTAGCCGCTGAAGTGGAAGAAGCGCAGCCGGTGGCCGTCTGCGGTGTAGGCGCCGTCGGCGTCCTTGACGATCTTGCGCTCGTGCAGGTTCCAGTACGCGACGTTGAACCCGGGGTCGCGCAGGACGTGGTGGGAGAACAACGCGGGTACCTGGTCGACCCAGCGCTGGTCGGTGAAGAGCTGCTGCTCCGGTGCGACGATCGCGTCGTGGCGCAGCCGCTCGGCCCAGAAGTCCAAGAACGCCTCGGAGCCGGGGCCGGTGGCGACGAAACCGAGGTTGAAGATGCCGGTGCCCATGATCACCGCTTCGCTGGGCTCCTTGCCGTCACGCGGCAGCGGCGACAGGAAGTGCGGTGTCAGCACGATCCCGTGCTCGCGCGCGAGCACGGCCAGCTCGGGCATGGGCGCGAACACACGGATGTCCGGGTCGATGTACATGACCACGTCGGCCTGTGCGCGCAGTTGCCGCAACAGGTACGGCTTCACGGCGGTGGCCAGTTCCGTGATCGAGTAGCCGGTCGCCATCCGCAGGTAGTCGGCCTCGCTGATGTCCAGTGCCTCGGGACCGACGATCTTGATGCCGTTCTCGGTGGACCCCGTGCCCCGAGGGGCGTCGATGACCTCGATGACGAACTCGTGGTCGGGGTGGTGGTCCAGATAGGACCGTCCGAGCACCCTGGCCGCCGGCAGGTAGTTCCGGGCGACCACGGTGCACGCGATCACCTCGTTCTGCTCAGCCATCAGCGGGCATCGCCTTGAGCTGCGCGGTCAACGTATCGTTGAACGACGCGAGCGTCTCGGCGAGCGTCGGTCCGGAGACGTCGACGCGGACGATGAAGTCCTTGCTCGTGTAGTGCGCGCGGATGCGGGCGGGCTGTCCTTCCTTCGTGTCGATCTGGGTGATCAGCACGCCCGGCGGGACGTTGGTCGTGGCCGGCTGCATGCCGTTGCCGACCTGGATGTCGCGCAGGGCCAGGGCACCGGTGTTCGCGGTGGCCGCGTCGGTGGCCTGGACCACCATCACCGCGGTCGCGACGTTCTTCGCCGGAGAGGCGATGGACAGCTTGGTCTTGGCACCGCCCGCGGTGGTGTACGCCTGGATCTCGGTCGATGTCAGGTACGGCGGGTTGAGATCCGCGACGTTCTTGAACTGCGTGATGTCCTTGCGGTCCTTGGGACCGCCCGGCACCTTGCCGATCTGCATCGGATCCGGCGGTGCGCTCGGCGTGGTCGAGGTGCTCGTCGTCGAGGTGGCTGAGGCGGTCGTCGTGTCGCCACCGCTGTTGCCACGGCCCCAGATCCAGTAGGCACCGAACGCGATGCCCGCGAGCAGAACGACGGCCAGCACGATGCCGATGATCTTGCCCTTGCCACCACTGCCGCTGTCGTCGAAGACCTCGGGACCCTGCTTGACGCCCCATGCGTCAGCGCCGCCGAGCGGAGGCAGGTCGGAGCCACCCCACGGCGTGTAGCTGTCGTTCTGCCACGTCTGCTGCTGCATCGGCTGCTGCATCGGCTGCTGCGGGTAGACCTGCATCGGGAAGCCGCCGCTCGGCGGTCCCTGGGGGTTCATGCTCGCGCCGGACACGACCTGCGTGCGGTCCGCGTCGCCCTGCTGCGGCTGACCCTGCTGCGTGCGCACGACCTGCGTGCGGTCCGCGTCGCCCTGCTGCGGCTGACCCTGCTGCGCGCGGACGACCTGCGTGCGATCGGCGTCACTCTCCTGCACCGGGCCCTGCTGGGGCTGAACCGGGTGCATCACCTGGGTCGACTCCGGCGGCGCGGTCTCCCACTTGAAAGGAGGAGGGAACGGGGCCTGCGGCTGCTGCGGCGCGGCAGCAGGTGCTGCGGACGCCTGAGCGAGCACCTCGTCCCTCCGGCGGCGGTAGTCGTCGGCGGAGATCCGTCCCGAGGCGAGCTCCTCGTCCAACTTCTGCAGCTCGTTCTGCCAGGTCACCCTGGCACCCCCTTCCCAAAGGGTCTCCCCAATGCAGTGAAGACCCGCACATTGTGCCGAAGGGCCTCGGGGCGGTTGCGCACACCTGTCAACTCGTGACCAGATGTAGTCGTGCAGGGCACGTAGATTGGAGTCATGGCCTGGTTCGGACGTGACAAGACTCAGCTGGTGGACGCTTCGACCGCCCTGCCGGGGCGGCCCGAGCCGCTGCCGGTGCCCACCCACCACGCTGTGCTGCCCGAGCGGCGCATCGTGCCGCCGTTCCCGGAGGGCATGCAGACCGCCGTCTTCGGCATGGGCTGCTTCTGGGGCGCCGAACGCGTGTTCTGGCGTACGCCGGGCGTGTACTCCACCGCCGTCGGCTACGCGGGCGGGTTCACCCCCAACCCCACGTATGAAGAGGTGTGCTCCGGCCTGACCGGCCACACCGAAGCCGTGCTCGTGGTGTTCGATCCCCAGCAGATCTCGTACGAGGACGTGCTCCGCGTCTTCTGGCAGGGGCACGATCCGACGCAGGGCATGCGACAGGGCAACGACGTCGGCACCCAGTACCGGTCGGCGATCTACTGGGCCGACGACGCCCAGCGGGAGATCGCCGAGAAGAGCCTGAAGGTGTACCAGGCGGCGTTGTCGGGCTCCGGCCACGGACAGATCACCACGGAACTGGCACCGCTGCGCGAGTTCTACTACGCCGAGGACTACCACCAGCAGTACCTGCACAAGGTGCCGAACGGTTACTGCGGCCTCGGCGGTACCGGTGTGTCCTGCCCCGTCGGCCTGAACGTCGCCGACGCCTGACCGCGAGTCGAACCCTCAGACACCGCGAGTCCCACGTTCACGCACCCCGAGTTCTACATTCGGGGCGCCTGCGGGGAATGAGTAGCGGTACTCATGACAGCGTTGCCCGTGACGCACGACTCTTGCGCCATGACCTCGAAGACTCAGCCTTCCCCGCCCATGACCGCGGCGTTCTTCGCCCAGGCGGTCATCTCGTTCGGCCTCTCGCTCGCGGCCGTGGCCGTCGGCATCGCGTACCTGCCCGTGAACGGATGGGTCAGAGCCTTCTTAGCGCTCGGCCTCCTCTACACCGTCACGTCCACCTTCACCCTCGCCAAGTGCGTCCGCGACCGGCAGGAGGACAGCTACGTCGCCAGCAGGGTCGACCGGGCGCGCCTGGACAAGCTCCTCGCCGAGCACGACCCCTTCAAGATCGAAGCGGCCTGACCGAGGTCAGCACCGGAACAGGCCGCACGGGTGACGGGTCGTCGTGGTGGTCGTAGGCGGTGGTGGTGGCGGTGGTGGTGGTGCGTTCGTCGTCGTGCGCTCCACCGTCGTGGTGATGACGACCGCGGTGGAACTCGTGGTCGTGGTCGCCGTGGTCTTGCTCGTGCTCGACGTCGACGAGCCGGAACTGGGGCCGGCGGAACCGCTGGAACTCGTTGCCGTGCCGACCTGCGTGGTGGTCGGCAGTTGGCGGCTCGGCGGGGTGGACCGGGTGACCACGACGACGCCGAGTTCCTCCACCGGCGGCAGCGCCTCACGCGGGGCGTCGGCGAACAGGCCACTCGCGAAGAGAACCGCGATGATGACGCCGACGATCGTGCCGATCGCCACGCGGCTCATCCCGTCCGTCTCGGTCAACACCTGGACTGACTATCGGTTATCACCTGATCGGGTCAAGTGAACGGTCCACATCAGGTTGTTGCCGATACCTCGCCGGATCCAGTCGGCGCCATGACGCTCAGGCGTCGAAGTCCCGTGCGGCGTTGATCAGCGGACCGGCGAGGCTCCGGAGGTTCTCCGGGTACTCCGACAGCGAGTCGAGCAAGCCGGACGTTCGGACGCGCAGCTCAGGACGCTCGGCCCAGAACGACGGGTCCAGGCGCAGAACGGTCGCCAGGAGATCGCCGGGGTAGAGGGAGCCGCAGACGAACGGGTACTGCTGCAGGAGGTCCAGAGCGACCGGAACGAGGATCTCGACGCCGATCTGCTGGGCGATCAGGACGCGCAACTCGACCGGGGTGAGCGACTTCACCGGTTTCAGGCGCGACGAGAACACCAGCGTGGCCAGCTCGGTGGCCGGCGCGGGTGGCACACCCCACGAATCTCCCTCCAGGCCCTGGAGGGAGATTTCGATGTCGGCCACCGTCGACCGGCTTCAAGCGAGTGCGGCGTCCAGCGTGATCGTCGTGCCGGTGAGGGCCTGGCTCACCGGACAGTTCTTCTTGGCGTCCTCGGCGGCGGCGGCGAAGTCCTCCGCGCTGATCCCGGGGACACGTCCGCGAACGGACAGCTTGATGCCCGTGATGCCCTGGCCCGGCTGGAAGGTGACCTCGGCGGAGGTGTCGAGCGCCTCCGGCGGGGTGCCGGCCTTGTCGAGGCCGTTGGACAGTGCCATCGAGAAGCACGACGAGTGGGCGGCGGCGATCAGTTCCTCAGGACTGGTCTTGCCGTTCGGCTGCTCAGCACGTGCCGCCCAGCTCACCTCGTAGGTCCCGATCCCCGATGACTCGAGGGCCACCTCCCCCTTGCCCTTGAGCAGGTTGCCTTCCCAGTGCGTCGTCGCCTTGCGCGTCGTGGCCATCTCGCAACTCCGTCTCGACGGGTTCGACTTCAACGACGACCGTACTGGCTCAACGGTGGTGGGACCGGCTGGAAACGGCGGAGAACGACAAAGGCGAGTGCTCTTGAAGAGCACTCGCCTTTGTTCGCGAGCGGATGACGAGACTCGAACTCGCGACCCTCACCTTGGCAAGGTGATGCGCTACCAACTGCGCTACATCCGCATGCACCTGGTGTTCATCGGTGCGACGCAAGCATAGCGGATGTTTTCACCGGGTCTGACCGGGGGGCCTTGTCGTGACCAACAGCCGGTCCACCTCGGCCAACCGCTCGCTCGACCACCTCCACTCCCACAACGGCCGGACCTTGGCGACGACGTCGGCCGGCAACCAGCCGGCCACCTCGTCACGGAGGTCCCAGTCGTCGAAGACGTGCTCGTAGAAGCTCACCACGGCGGCGTTCGAGAGGAACTGCTCCGGCTGCTGGAAGCACCAGAGCGCGAAGCCGTAAGCACGCTCCAGGGTGTCGCGGTCACCGTCCCGGTGCGCTTCGCGCGCCAACTGCCACAGCTCCGACAGGAACACGTGACAGGACCACGACCTGTGCTCGACCACGACAGTCAGTTCAGGAAGGAGTCCGCAAGCTCTTTCACGCCAGTCGACCACGTGGCCGGAGGTTACCGGCCAGGCCGCCTGTGATCTGCGTCGCGGAGATCAGCCGACGCAGAGACGTGACCGCGTCGTCACAGGCTTGCTCAGCCCGAACGGATCACGCCGGTCGTCGGGTCTTGAGGGCAGTTGCACCACGAACCGCCTGATCATCCACCCGACGCCGACCGGGACACCCCCGTCACCGACGATCGGCACGCGGCGCCCGCGTCAGCCCTGCGTAGTGCTTCGCCCGGAGGGTTTCACCCGCTGGGCTCATCGTGATCACGGTACGGTTGTCCCACGCTGAGTTCGAGCCGAGGAGATGGTGATGACGCGGCTGGTGCGCGGTGCGGACGGTCGGATGTGGACGCTGCGCGGCCGGGTCGAGTGGCGCAACCCGGCAGCCGACGCCGATTTCGAGCACGACGTCAGCGGTGGTCACGGTCCTGCCGTGGTGATGTTCGCGATCGTCATCGTGATGGCGGTCGTACTGGTCGCCTGGACGCCGTCCGCCGTCGTCGTGCCCGCCTGGTTGATCATCGCGCTGGTGCTCTTGTTCCTGTTCTTCCCCGTGCGGTGGACGTTGCGGCGCCCGTGGAGGTTGGTCGCGGAGAGCAAGGCGACGGCGGACGAGCAGCCGCCGGAGCTGTGGATCGGCCAGGTGCGGGGCATGCTGGCGGTGCGTCAAGAGGTCGCGAAGATCAAACGCAACATCGAGGTCTACTCGCTGCCGGACGTCGACGGCCCGTTGCAACCGGTCGACTGATCCTGCGCTCGGGGTGACACTGGTCAGGTGCCCGAACTGCCCGAAGTCGAGGCCCTGGCCCACCACCTGCGTGAACACGCGGTCGGCCGGACGGTCCACCGCGTCGACGTGTCGTCGCTGCAGGTGTTGAAGACGTTCGACCCGCCGTGGACCGCGCTGCAGGGCCGCACGGTGACCGGCGCCGGCCGGCACGGCAAGCACCTCGACCTGGACTGCGACGGCCTGCACCTGGTGGTGCACCTGGCGCGGGCCGGTTGGCTGCGCTGGGCGGACACGCTGTCCGCCGCACCGCCCAAGCCCGGCAAGGGGCCGCTCGCGATGCGCGTCCACCTGGGACCACCGGGGGAGGGGCCGGGATTCGACCTCACCGAAGCGGGCACGAAGAAGGGGCTCGCCGCGTGGATCGTGGCGGACCCGGCCGAGGTGCCGAGCATCGCACGGCTGGGCCCGGACGCGCTCGGCCTCACCCGTGACGAACTGGCCGGACTGTTGACCCGTCGCACCGAGCGGCTGAAGACCGCGCTGACGGACCAGTCGCTGATCGCGGGCATCGGAAACGCGTACTCCGACGAGATCATGCACACCGCGCGCCTCTCGCCCTACGCCACGGCGGGGAAGCTGTCCGAGGACGCGCTGGACCGGCTGCACGAGGCGATGATCGGCGTGCTGACCGACGCGGTGGGGCGCTCGGTCGGCCAGGGCGCCGCCAAGCTCAAGGGGGAGAAGCGGTCGGGCCTGCGGGTGCACGCACGCACCGGCTTGCCCTGTCCGGTCTGCGGTGACACCGTGCGCGAGGTGTCGTTCGCGGACAAGGCCTTCCAGTACTGCCCGACGTGCCAGACCGGGGGCAAACCGCTGTCCGACCGCAGGCTCTCCCGCCTGCTGAAGTGATCCCACCCGCCTGCGTCACCTCACGATGAGCACCTCCAGGTTCCGGGGGCCGTGCACCCCTTCCACCCGCTTCAGTTCGATGTCGCTGGTCGCAGACGGTCCACTGATGAACGTGAGCGGACGGGTCGGGTCGAGCCGGGCGAGCGCCTCGGGGACGACCGCGGCCACCTGGTCGGCCCGCACCACGCACAGGTGGTAGTCCGGCAGCAGGGTGAGGGCACGTCGCCCCTGGCCCTGGCCGCCGTCGAGCACGATCGTTCCGGTGTTGGCGATCGCCACCGCGCAGCCCGTCACCACGCCGTCGGACCGGTCGAGCTGCTCGATGGAGAGCAGCGGCTCGTCGAGCAGCCACTCGACGTCCGCCACGCGCCAGTCGCCGGGCAGGTCCACCGGAGCCACCACGTGGCGGGCACCGCGTCGGCGGAGCGCTTCGGCGATCGACCGCACGACCTCGTCGGCGCTGATCACGTGAACGACGGCGCGGTAGTCGGCGACGCGCTCGGCGAAGAGCTCCAGCGAAGCCTCTCCGGTTCGGTCGTAGTCGCGGCGTGCGGGGGGCGGATCCGGGTGGTCCGACAGCGCGGTGCGGATGCGGCCGAGGATCTCGGTGCGGGCGGTGTCACGAGCGTCAGCCACGGTTGTTCCTCCACCAGGTCCGGAACGACTCCTCGGGCGGTGCGGGCACGTCCCGCGAATCCGTCCACTTCGAACCCGGCCACGGCAGGTGGCTGATCTTGCCGTTCCTGGCGAACAGCCGTGCCAGCGAGCCCAGCTTCTGCGCGCGCTCGAAGCGCTTGGGGTCGCGGAAGATCCACGCTGCCGCCGCCATCGCGACCGCCTCAGGCGTGTGCTTGCCCTTGGCCTCGACGGCCTCGGCGCGCAGGTGGGTCAGGACCTCGGGGATGTTGATCCGCACCGGACACACCTCGAAGCACGCCCCGCACAGCGACGAGGCGTAGGGCAGCGCCGCGGCCTGGGGGTCGTGCATGTCGCCGACCAGTTGCGGGGTCAGGATCGCGCCGATCGGGCCCGGGTACACCGAGCCGTAGGACTTCCCACCCGTGCGCTCGTAGACGGGGCACACGTTCAGGCAGGCCGAGCAGCGGATGCACCGCAGCGCCTGGCGGCCCACCTGGTCGGCCAGGGAGTTGGTGCGACCGTTGTCGATCAGCACCAGGTGGAAGGCCTGCGGCCCGTCGCCGGGGTGGACGCCGGTCCACACCGAGGTGTAGGGGTTCATCCGCTCCGCGGTCGACGACCGCGGTAGCAGCTGCAGGAAGACCTCGAGGTCCGTCCACGTCGGTACGAGCTTCTCGATGCCCATCACGGTGATCAGCGTCTCGGGCAGCGTGAGGCACATGCGGCCGTTGCCCTCGGACTCGACCACCGCGATGGAGCCGGTCTCGGCGACGGCGAAGTTCGCCCCGGAGATGGCGACCTTGGCCGACAGGAACTTCCGCCGCAGGTGCCGGCGCGCGGCCTCGGCGAGGTCAGGCGGATCGTCGGTCAGATCCGGTGGGGCGTCCGGCATCTCGCGGCGGAAGATCTCCCGGATCTCCGCGCGGTTGCGATGGATCGCGGGCACCAGGATGTGACTGGGCCGATCGTGTCCCAACTGGACGATGAGCTCCGCGAGGTCGGTCTCGATCGCCGTGATCCCACCGGCCTCCAACGCCTCGTTGAGACCGATCTCGACGGTGGCCATCGACTTGACCTTCACCACCTCGTCGGTGCCCGTCTCGCGCACGAGATCCAGCACGATCGCATTGGCCTCCGCGGCGTCGCGCGCCCAATGCACGACACCACCCCGCGCGGTGACCTGCTCTTCCAGGCGTTGCAGGTAGGTGTCGAGATGCGCGAGCACGTCGTCCTTGATCGCCTCGCCGGCCAGCCGGAGCTGTTCCCAGTCGGGCATCTCGCCGACGGCTTTGGCGCGCCGGTCGCGAATCGTGTGCGTCGCGTTGCGGAGGTTGTGCCGCAACTGGACGTCGTTGAGCGCTTCGCGCGCCGCCTTGGGGAACGGCGGCGTGTCCAACCAGATCACCGGATTGCGGGCAGTGCCTGCCATGGTTCCTCCTCCGTGCTGGCCAGGATCTCCGCGAGGTGCAGCGGGCGCACACCGGCCCGCATGCGGGACAGGCCTCCGCCGATGTGCATGAGGCACGAGTTGTCGCCGGCGGTGACGATGTCCGCCTCGGTCCGGAGCACGTTGGTCATCTTGTCGGTGAGCATCGCCGTGGACGTCTCGGCGTTCTTCACCGCGAAGGTGCCGCCGAACCCGCAACACGACTCCGCCTCCGGCAGCTCGACCAGGTCGAGTTCCCGGACCGCCCGGAGCAGTGCCAGCGGCTTGTCGCCCACCCCGAGCATCCGCAACGAGTGGCAGGTCGGGTGGTAGGTGACCCGGTGCGGGAACCACGCCCCGACATCGGTCACGCCGAGCACGTCCACCAGGAACTCGGACAGCTCGTAGGTCTTCTCGGTCGCCGGTGAACCACCGCACAGCTGCGGGTGGATCTCCCGGACCATGCCCGCGCACGACCCCGACGGGGTGATGATCGCGTCGTAGGATTCGAAGATCGACGCGTAGGATTCGGCGAGCGGGCGCGCATGATCCCGGTAGCCGGTGTTGAAGTGCATCTGCCCGCAACACGTCTGATCGAACGGGAATTCGACCGAACAGCCCAACCGCTCGAGCAGTCGGACCACAGCGCGTCCCGTTCCGGGGTAGAACGTGTCTGTGAGGCAGGTCGCGAAGAGCGCAACTCTCAAGGACTTGGGCACCATGTCACCCTCTACGCAAAATCATCGGATGTCTACCCGCTGCGGTGGACCGTACGGGCGTTGGGTCGCCGCAGCTCTTGCCGAGAGGCCACGCGGCGGCACAGCATGGACGCCGTGGGTGACCTCTTGACCGAGCGTGCAGTGCTCGGTGTCATCGCGACCCTGGCCGTTCTGGGCCTGTTCGTGATGCTGTGTCGTGCTCGCCGGGTCAGCAGCTCGGTCGAGGACGCCGTGATGGACATGCTGCACCACATGTCGAAGGCCTCCGCGGACCTCCGTGAGGGCCTGACCCAGCACGCCGCGGACAGGGCCACCCCTCACCTGCGCGAGATGCTGGGTTGCGTGGCCGTCGGGATCACCGACGAGGAGGGCACGCTGCTGTCGTGGGACGGCGGGGCCCCAGGGCACTACGAGGACCTCCGCGAGTACGTCGAGCGGGCGATCACCGGCGGGCACAAGGAGCACATCGACCACCGCAAGCTCGGCTGTGAGCTCCCGGCCCCGTGCCCGATGCACAGCGCGATGGTCGTGCCGCTGGTCGTCGAGGGCGAGGTCGCCGGCGCGCTGATCGTGGTCAGCAGCGTGGCGAACAAGCGGCAGATCCGCACGGCCGAGGAGGCCGCGTGCTTCGTGTCGACCCAGCTGGAGCTGGAAGTCCTGCAGAAGTCGCGGCAGGCGCTGGCACAGGCCGAGGTCAAGGCGTTGCGCGCACAGATCTCCCCGCACTTCGTCTACAACGCGCTGAACACGATCTCGTCGTTGATCCGCACCGACCCGACGCACGCCCGTGAGTTGCTCCAGGAGTTCGCCGAGTTCACCCGGTACTCGTTCCGCACCGACGGCTTCTTCACCACGCTGTCCGACGAGCTGACGAACATCGACCGGTACCTGACGATCGAGCAGGCCCGCTACGGCCCGCGGCTCAGCGTGCGGCTGCGGATCGCGCCGGAGGTGCTGCAGGTCGTGCTGCCGTTCCTGGTGCTGCAACCCCTGGTGGAGAACGCGGTGCGCCACGGCCTGGCGAAGAAGCCGGGCGGCGGCATGCTGACGATCATCGCCGAGGACAACGGCGCCGAGGCGCTGATCAGCGTCGAGGACGACGGCATCGGCATGGATCCGGACCGGCTGTTCGACGACCTGAAGGACGCGCACCAGACCGGCGCCCACGTCGGCATCGGCAACATCAACGACCGCATGCGGGCGGTGTTCGGCGACGAGTACGCACTGGTCGTGGAGACCGCGCCGGGGGCGGGCATGAAGGTGATCATCAAGGTGCCCAAGTTCAGCCGGGGCGTCAGGCCGAACCTGACCCTGGTCCAGCCCCCCGACGAACCGATCACGAACGAGCAGCCCGTGGTGACTGCTTGATCGTCGCCGCGACGTCTGCTGCGGTGACCTCACCGCGCGGCGACGACCAGAACGGTCACCGCCATCACGGCGCACACACCCCAGACGACCCACATCCAGTAGATCTGCATGGGTGTCGGGCCGTCGGCGTTCTGACGGCCGCGGTCGTCCCACCACTCGACGTACCGCTCGAGCCATCGAATCGGGTTGAACGTCATGGCCCACCTCGCCGTGGCGACTGCACCGGGCCCCGATGTTAACCGTGCGACGCATGGTCAACGCCACGTAGGGTCGAGCCATGAGCGTGACGGACAGGATCACCGCACGGCTGCCCAAGCTCGTCTCCGACCGGGCCGACCGCTCGCCGGTGGTCGCCGCGGTGCGACTGCACGGAGTCATCACCCCGACGCCGACCCCGATGGCTCGCAACACGATCAGCCTGCAGAACATCGAGACGGCGCTCACCCGCGCGTTCGGCCACGAGCGCCTGGTCGCCGTCGCTCTGCTCATCAACTCACCCGGTGGCGCGCCGACCCAGTCCGCGCTCATCGCCGAGCGGATCAGGGAGCTGTCCGCGAAGAAGAAGGTCCCGGTGCTCGCGTTCTGCGAGGACCTCGCCGCGTCGGGTGGTTACTGGCTGGCCTGCGCGGGCGACGAGATCTACGCGCACGGCACGTCGCTGGTGGGCTCGATCGGCGTGGTCAGCGCGGGGTTCGGCCTCAACGGTCTGCTGGAGCGCTGGGGTGTCGAACGGCGCGTGCACACCGCCGGAGAGCACAAGGTCCGGCTCGACCCGTTCCGGCCGGAGAAGCCCGAGGACGTCGAGTGGCTCAAGAGCCTGCACGGGCAGCTGCACGAGCAGTTCACCGGCTGGGTCCGCGAACGCCGGGGCGCGAAGCTCAACGGCACCGACGACGAGCTCTTCTCCGGTGAGGTGTGGACCGGGGTGCGGGCCGTGGAACTCGGACTGATCGACGGTCTCGGCACGCTGCGCAGCGTGATCGGCGAGCGGTTCCCGGACGCCGAGCTCAGCATCGCGGAGCCCCGCCGTCCGCTGCTCGCCCGCCTCGGGCTCGCGGGCACCACCACCCGTTCGGGCGACTTCGTGCTCGAATCCCTTGCTGCACTGGAGGAGCGGGCCCGTTGGTCCCGATTCGGTCTGTAGAGATCACAGTCCGGTGCAGACGGGTTGTCGGTGTGGACACGAGGGGTGATCGATGGGCAAGATGCCGACACAGTGAGTACCCACGAGAACACCGGCCTCCTCGTTCTGGCGGTGGACGACGAGGCACCCGGTCTGAGCGAGATCAAGTACCTGCTGGAGAGCAGCCCGCACATCCGTCGTGTGCTCACGGCCTTCGACGCGGCCGAGGCACTGCGCATCCTGCGGGGTGACTACGACGCCGAGGTGACGGAGCGCAGCAAGGCG
Organism: Pseudonocardiaceae bacterium; assembly: GCA_036008865.1. Taxonomy (GTDB): domain Bacteria; phylum Actinomycetota; class Actinomycetes; order Mycobacteriales; family Pseudonocardiaceae; genus DASYMV01. Next base: position 14,076 of record DASYMV010000322.1, read on the forward strand.
GGGATACCGCCGGTGGACGCCGTGTTCGCCGACATCAACATGCCGGGGCTCAGCGGGACCGACCTCGCGCGGGTGTTGAACGCGTTCCGCGCGCCGCCCGCGCTGGTCTTCGTCACCGGTGTCGAGCACTCCGAGGCGGTCGTCGCCTTCGAGGTGGGCGCGCTGGACTTCGTCACCAAGCCGATCAACGACGAGCGGGTGAACAAGGCCATCGAGCGGGTGGTCGACCGGGTGGCCACCGCCGCCGCACCCGCGGTGGCCGAGCCCGCTCCCGCGGAGCCGCAGGACGAGGAGGTCATCCCCGTCGAACTCGGTGGCACGATCAAGCTCGTGCCGAGGGCGTCCGTGCGCTACGTCGAGGCGCAGGGCGACTACGCCCGCCTGCACACCTCCGACGGCAGTCACCTCCTGCGCATTCCGCTGGCGCAGCTCGAAGAGCGCTGGGCCAACGCGGGGTTCGTCCGCATCCACCGCTCCTACCTCGTGGCGCTGCCGCTGGTCAGTGAGCTGCGGATGACCGCCGGCGGATACGCCGTCGTGATCGGCACGGGCAACGAGGCCAAGGAGCTCCCGGTCAGCCGTCGGCACACGAGGGACCTCAAAGAGCGCATCGTGCGGCCCCAGAAGAGCGGCTGGGGCGGTGGCTGATGAGCCGGCACGACTCCGGCTCCGGCCCTCCCGGCCAGCCGGAACAGCCGCTGCCCGCCGAGCGCGACGCATGGCTCTCGGCGCCCGCGCGCAAGCCGCGGCGGCGTCGTGTCGTACTGGCCGATCCGCGCGGGCGCGGCAAGGTGCTGCGCACGATCATCGAACTGGAGGAGCAGACCAGTGTCGGTGAGAAGCTCGTCCGCGACCTGATCAAGACGCAGTTGCGCACCGCGTTCGGTCTCGCTGCCGTCGTTCTCCTGCTGTTCGGGAGCATGCCGATCGCCTTCTACGCGTTCCCGGCGATCTCGGACGTCGAGCTGCTGGGCGTTCACCTGCCGTGGCTGATGCTCGGCCTGCTGCCGTTCCCCTTCTGCTACGGCATCGGGTACTGGTACCGCAGTCAAGCGGAGCGGCACGAGCGGGACTTCGTCAACATGGTCGACCGGTGACCCGAGGGCTGGACGCGGAGTGATCGGAAACCTGTGGAGCCTCACCGGCGTGGTGTGCGTCGCCGCGCTGACCTTCCTGCTCGGCTACGTCGGCTCCAGGCGCGCCAACACCACGCCGGACTTCCTCGTCGCCCGCCGCGCGGTGCCGGCGACGCGCAACGCCGCGGCGATCTCCGGTGAGTACCTGTCCGCCGCGTCCTTCCTGGGCGTGGCCGGTCTCGTGCTGAAGGACGGCATCGACGCGCTCTGGTATCCGATCGGCTTCACCGCCGGATACCTCGCGCTGATGCTCTTCGTCGCCGCGCCACTGCGCCGCTCCGGCGCGTACACCTTGCCGGACTTCGCCGAGGCTCGACTCGGATCCCGGACACTGCGCCACTACTGCACGTTCTTCGTGGTCTGCATCGGTGTGCTGTACCTCGTGCCGCAACTGCAGAGCGCCGGTCTCACCCTCACCACGATCACCGGTCTGCCCTCGTGGCTCGGCGGCGCGGTGGTCGCCGTGATCGTGGTGATCAACGTGCTCGGCGGCGGCATGCGCGCCATCACGCTGGTCCAGGCCTTCCAGTACTGGGGCAAGCTCTTCGCCATCGCCGCGCCGACGTTCGTGTTGTTCACCGTGTTCCTCGCCGGGCCCGGCAACGGCGCGCAACCCGTCGACTCGACCGGCTCGCCGACCTTCGCCGCGGACACGACGGTCACCGTCGCCGAGCCCGTCCGGCTGAACGCCGCCGAACCTGTGCGACTGGAGGCCGAGGGCGTCGTCAACGGCGCGCGCGCCGCGGGCGAGGTCTACTGGTCGCCCGGCGCCTACGAGGTGGGGGCGGGCACCGAGCTGAGGTTCCGGCGAGGCAGCCCCGTTCCCGTCGTGGCGGGTGCGCCGAGCACCAACGACAGCTGGTTGCGCCCGCAGACCGGGGGAATCTCCGGACTGTTCGAGACGTATTCGCTGATCTTCGCGACGTTCCTCGGCACGATGGGGCTCCCGCACGTGCTGGTCCGCTTCTACACGAACCCGGACGGCCGCGCGGCACGGCGTACGGCGCTGCACGTGCTCTACCTGCTCGGCCTGTTCTACCTGTTCCCGACGCTGCTGGGGGTGATCTCCCGGCTGTACCTGCCGCAGCTCCTCGTGACGGGCAAGACCGACGCGGCGGTGCTGATGCTGCCCGCCACGATGGTGCCGAACCTCGGTGGCCAGGTCCTCGGCGCGATCGTCGCCGCCGGCGCGTTCGCGGCGTTCCTGTCGACCTCGTCCGGCCTGGTCGTCAGCGTGGCCGGTGTGGTGTCGACCGACATCATGCCCGGCAAGGTCCGGGACTTCCGCTGGGCGACGGTGGTCACCGGCGCCGTGGCCATCGGGCTGGCCTTCGTACTGCCGCGCAGCGATGCGTCGCTGACCGTGGCCATGTCCTTCGCGCTCGCCGCGTCGACCTTCTGCCCCCTGCTCCTGCTGGGAATCTGGTGGCGGCGGCTGACCTGGGTGGGGGCGGTGTGCGGCCTGCTCGTCGGCGGCGGCTTGGTGATCGGCGCCCAGGTGGCCCACGTGGTCAGCTCGTACACCGGATGGTGGGAGCCGGACCTGCTGACGCGGCCCGCGCTGATCACCGTCCCGATCGCGTTCGCGACGATGATCCTGGTCAGCAAGGCGACGCATCGCCACGAGCCCGCGGACGTGAACACGATCCTGCTGCGGTTGCACGCACCCGACCCGCTCGGCTTCATGCAGGATCGGGACATCACCCGCTTCGGCAGCGGCGAGGAAAAGGCCAGATTGACCGAGGGGAAGCACAGCGGCGGTCGCCCCCGGTAGCCGGAGCCTCAAACAGGTGACGGGTGACACACCGATCTGGTCAACGGTGACTTCGTGCGTCCCGACGGCGCTTCGTCTCAGCATTCCTACCGCTCATCGCATCACTCGACTGCTGGGCGCAAGTCCGTGACAAGAGCCTTTCGTGCGTGACTCAGGTCTCCCTACGGTGCATCGCGTACGTGAACGCATCGGGAGGCTTGCGTGCCCGTTACCAGGCTGTCACCCACGACCAATACCGCGAGGAGGGGACTGTGAGCACCGCCGAGCGCACCCCGGCCGACTCCGATCCCGACGCACCGAGTTGGGTGCAGGTTCAGTCGAGCCCGGACTTCGCCGAACTGCGGCGCAGGCTGCGCCGTTTCGTCTTCCCCATGACGGCCGTGTTCCTGGCCTGGTACCTGCTCTACGTGCTGCTGGCCGACTACGCCCACGGCTTCATGTCGACCAAGGTCGTCGGCAACATCAACATCGGTCTGATCCTCGGCCTGCTGCAGTTCGTCTCCACGTTCACGATCACGACGCTCTACGTGCGGCACGCGAACAAGAACCTCGACCCCGCGGCCGAGAAGATCCGTGAAGAGATCGAGGGAGGTACGCGGTGAACAGCAACCCCGTTCTCAACATCAGCATCTTCGCGCTGTTCGTGCTCGTCACGCTGATCGTGGTGCTGAGGGCCAGCCGCAGCACCAAGACCGCGGCTGACTACTACGCGGCAGGCCGCGCGTTCACCGGTCCGCAGAACGGCATCGCCATCTCGGGTGACTACCTCTCGGCGGCGTCGTTCCTCGGCATCGCCGGCGCGATCGCGGTGTACGGCTACGACGGCTTCATGTACTCGATCGGCTTCCTCGTGGCGTGGCTGGTCGCGCTGCTCCTGGTCGCCGAACTGCTGCGCAACACCGGCAAGTTCACGATGGGCGACGTGCTGAGCTTCCGGATGCAGCAGCGTCCGGTCCGCGCCGCCGCGGCCACCTCCACGCTCGTGGTGTCGTTCTTCTACCTGCTGGCCCAGATGGCGGGTGCTGGTGGACTGGTCGCCCTGCTGCTCGGCATCACCGGCAAGACCGGTCAGGCCGTGGTGATCGCGATCGTCGGCGCGCTGATGATCGTCTACGTCCTGGTCGGCGGCATGAAGGGCACCACGTGGGTGCAGATCATCAAGGCGGTGCTGCTGATCATCGGCGCGGCCGTGATGACCCTGTGGGTACTCGGCAAGTTCGGCCTGAACCTGTCCAGCCTCCTGGGTGCCGCCGCGGAGAAGGCACCCAAGGGCGAGGCCATCCTCGGACCGGGCCTGCAGTACGGCGCTACCGGCACCACGAAGCTCGACTTCCTGTCGCTGGGCCTGGCGCTGGTGCTCGGCACCGCGGGTCTGCCGCACATCCTGATGCGCTTCTACACGGTGCCCACCGCCAAGGAAGCCCGTCGCTCGGTCGTGTGGGCGATCTGGCTGATCGGCATCTTCTACCTGTTCACCCTGGTGCTCGGCTACGGCGCGGGTGCCCTGGTCGGGCCGAAGGCCATCCTCGGTGCGCCGGGCAAGGTCAACTCGGCTGCGCCGCTGCTGGCCGAAGCGCTCGGTGGCCCGATCCTGCTCGGCCTGATCGCCGCCGTCGCCTTCGCGACGATCCTCGCCGTGGTGGCGGGCCTCACGATCACCGCCTCGGCGTCGTTCGCACACGACATCTACGCGAACGTGATCAAGAAGGGGCAGGTCTCGGACAAGGACGCCGAGGTCAAGGTCGCCCGCAGGACCGCCGTGGTGATCGGTGCCGTCGCCATCGTCGGCGGCATCGCCGCCAACGGGCAGAACATCGCCTTCCTGGTCGCCCTGGCCTTCGCGGTGGCGGCGTCGGCGAATCTCCCGACCATCCTCTACTCGCTGTTCTGGAAGCGGTTCAACACGTCGGGCGCGCTGTGGAGCATCTACGGTGGTCTGGCGATCACGATCGTGTTGATCGTGTTCTCCCCGGCGGTGTCCGGCTCGAAGACGTCCTCGATGTTCCCCAGCGTCGACTTCCACTGGTTCCCGCTGTCGAACCCCGGCATCGTGTCCATCCCGCTGTCCTTCCTCCTCGGCTACCTGGGCACCGTGCTGTCCAAGGAGCGCAACGACGAGAAGTACGCCGAGATGGAGGTG
>DASYMV010000323.1:0-4970 GCA_036008865.1 Pseudonocardiaceae bacterium
CTGCTCGACGAGCTGTCCGACCACATCCGCCGGGTGCACACGAGCGTGCTCGTGGACGGCCACCTCTCCGTGCGTGCGGTCAGCGGCACGGGCAGGCGCGCTGAGCCGTGGCGCATCGCGGTCCTGTTCGGCAACCGCTCCACGCTCAAGGAGGAGCACCAGCAACAGCTGCAACGCGTGGCCCGCAACGGTCTGGCCGCGGGGGTTCAGCTCTTCATCGTCGACATCCCGATCTCGGTCAACAGCCCGGTCGAGACCGTCACGCTGTCGTCCGACCAGACGGCCAGATGCACGATGACCGGCAAGCACGTCACGGTCACGCTGGACCCGCCGATGCCGCGCACCCTGGTGCCCAAGGCGTGCGCCACCATCGCGGACAAGCGCGAGGAACGGCGTTCGCGTTTCGGCACGTTCGGCGACCTGCTACCGGAACACCTGTGGACGGAGAACTCCTCCGCCGGCGTCATCGCTCCGGTCGGCTACCACGACGGCGAGCCGGTGCACCTCAACCTGGGCGACACCTCGCCGCACGCGTTGATCGGCGGGCCGAGCGGATCGGGCAAGACGAACTTCCTCTACGCGATGCTCGGCAGCCTCGCCGCCCGGTACTCGCCCGATGAGCTCGAGCTGTACCTGCTCGACTTCAAGGAGGGTGTGTCCTTCGCGCAGTTCGCACCAGGACGCAAAGACCCGAGCTGGCTGCCGCACGCGCGGCTCGTCGGCGTGAACGTCAACACCGACCGCGAGTTCGGTGTCGCGCTGCTCCGCTTCCTCTCCGAGGAGATGCGCAGGCGTGCCGACGCCGCGAAGCAGCACGAGGTCACGAAGCTGGAGCAGCTGCGAGCGGAGGACCCGAGCGGCCGCTGGCCGCGGATCGTCGCGGTGATCGACGAGTTCCAGTACCTGTTCGGCGAACGCGACCAGGTCACCCAGCAGGCGACATCGCTGCTGGAGGACGTGGCGCGGCGCGGCCGATCGCAGGGCATCCACCTGGTGCTGTCCAGCCAGGACGTGGCCGGCATCGAGGGGTTCTGGGGCAAGTCGGCGATCTTCGAGCAGTTCACCGTGCGCATCGCGCTGCCGAAGGCGCGCCGGGTGCTGGCCGAGCCGGCGAACGACGCGGCGGTGGAGCTGCCCCGCTGGCACGCGGTGATCAACCACGAATCCGGTGTGCGGCCGGGCAACCAGATCGCACGTATCCCGGATTCGACCGGCAAGGGCACGTTCGACTTCCTGCAGAACGAACTGTGGAAGAGGTGCTCCACCGATCCGCCGAGCCTGTTCGACGGCAGCAAGGTGCCGGGCCTCGGCAAGCTCGAGGACTTCCAGGCGCTGCGTGCGGGCGACGCCACGCCGACGGTTCTGCTCGGCCAGGTCATCGACGTGGCCGGCAGCGCGGCGAAAGTGCGCCTCGCCCGCACGCCGGGCCGCAACATCGCGGTGATCGGCTCGCTCGCGGAGGACGCGTCCGCGGTTCTCGGCGGTGCTGCCCTGTCTCTGGCCAGGCAGCACGGACCGGGGGAAGCCCGGTTCAGCCTGTGCTGTCTCGCGGAGGACTCGCTGCCGCTCGCGCGGCGGCTCGCCGAGCAACTCGGCGGCAGCGGGCATCGCGTCGACGTCGTCGGCCTGGACGGCATCCGGGCGCTGCTCGACACCACCGCGCAGGGGCTCACCGCGACCCTGACAGGCGCCGGAGACCGCTCGTCACAACCGCACTACCTGGTGCTGTACGCGGTCGACGCCGCGCACTCGTTGCTGGAGCAGAAGGATCCCACTACGCGGACGTCCGGAGTGGACAGTCTGCGCACTGTGCTCAAGCACGGCCCGGAGAACCGCACCCATCTGCTCGGCTGGTGGCGCGGCGTGCAACGGCTGAAGAACAGTCTGCCGCCGGGCGTGTACGACGACATCGGCGCGTGGATCGCCTTCGACGTCCAGGGCAAGGAACTGCTGTCGTTCGGGCCGGAGCAGGTCATGGCGTGGTCACCCAGGCCACGACGCGGCATGTTCTTCGACCGCTTCGAGCACTCCCGACCGCAGGTGATCATTCCGTTCGACGCCGGAGAGGACGTGTCATGAGCCAGCACTTCAGCGGCACTCAGATGACGGCAGCGGTGCCGGAGCAGCGGTGCGGGGACGGTGATCCGGCGCGGCACGCGCCTGAGCCATCGGCGATCGAGCGCTACAAGGAGATCATCGGGATGGCGGCCGAGGCCGTCGAAGCGATGCGCACGCACGACCGGGAGCGGACCGGGGAGCTGATCGTCACGCTGGCCGAGTCGCAGGACCTGATGGCCGAGGTGATCGAGCGGGAGAAGGTCGTCCGGCTCGGCGTCGCGCTGCACTGGGAGGCGGCGGCGGAGGCGTTGTTCCACGAGCGGTGGATGACGATGAGCCCGTTACCGCGGCCCGATTTGTCCGTGCCGCCTCGGCGTCAGGACGAGTACAACACGGCGATGGACGTGGCGTACCAGGCACTGGAGGACGCGCTGCAGAAGCGTTCGTTGCTGCGACGCCGCACCAAGGACTGAACCCCGCTCACGGGCGGTGATCGGCGATGATGCCCCCATGCGCGAGCTGCACACCCTGGACGACCTCCGGGCGGCGACGAGCGATCCGCTGGCGCGCTGGGCCGGTCAGGCTCTGTTGCCCACCTTCCCCGGCGCCGGCCGCGCCTGGGCGCACGGTGCCGCCGTCGGCGTTCACGCACCGGGACTGAACCGGCGCGACAGGTTCGTGCTCTCCGGACCGGCCGAGGACGTCGCGGTGATCCTTCGGTGTCAGCTGCGCGAACACGGACCGTCTTTCAACCCGTTGGTGTCCAGCGACCTGTCCGAGCCGTTGCGCGAGCTGCTGCCGGACGTCGTGGAGCGGGCGAGCTTCGGGTGGATGCAGCGCACCGGACAGCTTCCCGGAACGACAGGCGTGCGCTGGCTGGGCGAGGACGAACTGGACGACGCGGAGGCGTTGCTGCGCAAGGCGAATCCGGGGTCGTACGTGTGGCCGGACGAACCGGCTGCCCGGCGTTGGGCGGGTGTGCACGTCGACGGGACGCTGGTGGCGGTCGGTGCGGACGCGTGGTCGGCGCCGGACGTGGGGTTCCTCGCCGGGGTCGCGACTCACCCCGACCACCGCGGACGTGGCCTGTCCACCGCGATCTGCACGTTCGTGACGAGCGCGTTGCTCGCCGAGCACGGAGCCTGTGCGCTGATGGTGGACGCCGACAACGACATCGCGATCGGGCTCTACGGTCGCCTCGGCTTCCGCTACCGCAGCGTCACCATCCTGCTGCCTGACGAAGTCGCCCGATCACTTCCTCCCGTGCCGGTGAAACCGGCAGGCTGGTACCCGTGACCACATCGGAAGACCCGCTCGCCGAGGTGACTCTGAGTCCGAGGGCGTTCTTCGCGCTCGCCGCCGTCGCGGCGATGGTGATCGGCTTGGTCCTGGCGCTGGTCCCGGTGCGCGTGGCAGGTCCCGACGTGGCCAGGGCGACCAGCATGCAGTGCGGCAGCGCTCTCGGTGGGGTGGAGACGCCCGGAATCGCGCTGGGGCTGCAGAACAGCAATCGCGCGGAACTGGTGGGGTACGTCGCCATGTGCGAGCGGGCGGTGAGCGAGCGTGAGACGTTCGCCTCGGTGCTCTTCTTCGGCGGTGTCGTCACCGGCCTGTGGCTGGGTGTGGTGCGCAGGCGGAGGCCCGACCCGGCAGGGTGAGCGGTGCAGCAAGTCATACCCCGGTCCTGGAACATCGAATCAGAAGATCGTGTTGGAACTGATGTCGAATCTTTTCGACACTAATTAGTTCCGTAAATAGGAGAGGGTGCAGCGATGTCCGTACCTACCACCGCCCTGGAGATCCGTCTCGCATCCCGCCCGCAGGGCTGGCCGACGGAGGAGAACTTCGAGGTGGCCGAGGTGGAAGTGCCGCAACCCGGCGAAGGCCAGATCCTCGTGCGGAACCTGGTCATGAGCGTCGACCCCTACATGCGCGGCCGGATGAACGACGTCAAGTCCTACGTACCGCCGTTCCAGGTCGGCAAGCCGCTCGACGGCGGCGCCGTGGGTGAGGTCGTCGCGTCGAACTCCGAGGACTTCGCCGTCGGCGACACCGTCCTGCACGGCCTCGGCTGGCGCGAGTACGCGGTCGTCGACTCGGCCCACGCGGTCAAGGTCGATCCGGACGTCGCACCGATCAGCGCATACCTGGGCGTGCTCGGCATGCCCGGTCTGACCGCTTACGCGGGCCTGCTGGAGGTCGCCGGGTTCAAGGAGGGCGACGTCGTGTTCGTCTCCGGTGCGGCCGGTGCGGTCGGTGCGGTCGTCGGTCAGGTCGCCAAGCTGCGCGGCGCGTCCAAGGTCATCGGCAGCGCCGGTTCGGCCGAGAAGGTCGCGTACCTGGTCGAGGAGCTGGGCTTCGACACCGCGTTCAACTACAAGGACCGCCCGGTCGCCGAGCAGCTCGCCGAGGCCGCGCCCGACGGCATCGACGTGTACTTCGACAACGTCGGCGGCGACCACCTCGAGGCCGCCATCGCGACGCTGAACATGCATGGCCGAGTCGCGATGTGCGGCGCCATCGCCCAGTACAACGACACCGAGCCGCCCGCTTCACCGCGCAACCTGATGCAGGTCGTCGGCAAGCGCCTCATCCTGCGCGGCATGCTGGTCCGCGACCACGCGCACCTGCAGCAGCAGTTCGTCACCGAGGTCGGCGGCTGGATCGCCGAGGGCAAGCTGCGCTACTCCGAGACCGTGGTCGAGGGCGGCGTGCGCAAGGCGCCTGCCGCGTTCCTGGGCATGCTGCGCGGCGAGAACACCGGCAAGATGCTGGTCAAGCTCGCCTGATCAGGGGACCAGCTCACCATCGCGTGCCACCACGCGGCCCTCGTGCACGACGAGGGCCCGTGGTGCGCGGTCCATCACGGCGGCGGTGATCGAGTCGCCGGGCACCACGACGAGGTCCGCCCC
>DASYMV010000324.1:0-2345 GCA_036008865.1 Pseudonocardiaceae bacterium
CAGCTCAGGGCGACGTCCACCCGCCGGTCACCACGCGCGCCGCACGCCCAGTCGATCACCACCGGCCCTTCGGGGCCCATGACGACGTTGCCAGGGTGCAGGTCCAGGTGCAGCAACCCGCTCCCGCTCACTCCGGACAAGAAGTCCGGTGGCGGCACGTCGTCCAGTCTGCGGTGCAGCCTCGCCAGGTCGCGCCCCAGTGACGCCGCGCGCCAGGGTTTCGCGTCCAGCTCCTCGGACATGCGCGGACCGGGGACGTACTCCATGACCAGTTCCGGTCCGTCGGCACGGGAGACCCGCGGCACCGGGACGTCGTGCGTGCGCAGGTAGCGCATGAGCTCGGCCTCGTGCTCGAGGCTCCGCCCGGCACGGTTCCGCTTGACCAGCAGGCCGTCGGGCCGGACGAAGACGTCCGACTCGCGACCCCTGGCCACGAGGTGCTCACTCGGCGCAACACTGCGCCCACGCGAGGGCATGTGACGATCATCATGGTTGACAACGAGAACGCAAGACCCCATAAGCAGGAAAACGGTCGTGGGATCCTGACAGACGTGGAAATCTCCCCCAAGGACCGTTTCGTGACCGTCTACGGCCGCAAGCCGGTGCTCGAAGCACTCGACGACCCGCGGCTCGACGTCGACAAGGTGCTGCTCGCCGAAGGGGCGCGCGGCGCCGCCGCCGAGGAGATCCTCGATGCGGCGGCCCGCCGGGGCGTGCGGGTGCACCGCGCGACCGCGCAGCGGGTCAAGGTGCTCGCCGGCAACGGCAGGCACGACCAGGGAGTGCTGGCCGACGTGGTGGCGCCCCGGATGCTCCCGCTCGCCACGGCGCTGCAGGACAAGCCGCCGCGTGGTGTGCTGCTGCTCGACGGCATCACCACACCGGCGAACGTGGGCATGATCCTGCGCACGGCCACAGCTGCCGGGATCGACGGGATCGTGGTGCCTCGCAGAGGTGTCGCCTCCATCGACCCGCTGGTGGTGAAGGCGTCGGCCGGTGTCGCGTTCCGCGCGCCGATGCTGCGTTGCGGGACCGCGGGCGAGGCCGCGGCCCAGTTGCGGGCCGCCGGTTACCCGCTCTTCGCCCTCGACGCCGGAGCGCGCGAGTCCATCTACTCCGCGAACCTCCCGGAGCGCGCGGCGTTCGTGCTGGGCAGCGAGACGTCCGGGATCACGGATCCGGTGCGCGAGCACGTCAGCGGCTGGTTGTCCATTCCGATGGCCGCAGGTGTGGAATCTCTGAACGTCGCGAGCGCCGCTGCGGTGCTGTGCTTCGAATGGGCGCGCAGGCGCACGAATTCGTGAAGTCGGCGGCTGGGGCCGCTGCTTTTCACGGTGCGCCGAGCGAATTCTCGGCGACAACCCATTCGACGTGATGGCCGACGCGCGCCCGGATCCGGCAGGGCACTGCGGCATTCCACTGCCGGAACGACAGGAATTCACCCGCACGGGGGTCGGCAATCGCGGGCGGTCAGCCGTCCCTGTGCGGGCCAACCCGCAGAGGAAGCGCCAGCAGCGTTTCCAGCTCTTCGACCGTGGTTCGCACGGACGTGTGGTGCACGCCGACCATGCCTGCGACCGCCGCGCCGCGAACGTTGATCGCCAGGTCGTCGACGAACACGCACTGCTCGGGAGGCAGGCCGAGCCGGTCCGCGGTGAGCAGGTAGACGCGCTCGTCCGGCTTGCCGAACCCGATCTCGCCGGAGACGACCACGGCGTCGAACAGGTCGTCCCAGTCCTCCGGAGGCGACCACAGGCCGTCGGCGTTCGACAGCAGGGCCGTGCGCACGCCGTGTTCGCGCACGAGTCGCAGCACCGCGAGCAGTGGCGGCTCGGTGTCCCCGTCCTCGCCGTAGTCGGTCAGCACCCCGCCGTAGTCCAGCACCAGGCCTTTCAGCACAGGAGCAACCTACGCCCTTCACCGAAAAGGGTGATCTCTGTCCGGAGTGAGGGGTTCGCGCCCTCGTTATCGCATGCAACCGCTGCTCATCCGCCTGCGACCGCTGGGAAACTACGAGCCGCCATCAGGGCTGCCGGAGGTGCCGTCCGATCAGCTCCCCCTGCGCCTGCCCGCCCCCAGGAGCGGCGGGACCAGGCGTCGGCGCGAGGTCGAGGACGCGAAGGTCGACGTGCGGCGGCTGGTGTGCGTGGTTCTCGAGGTGCTCGACGGCCGACGACCGGTCGTCCAGTTGAGCGACCTGTTCTCCGGCACGGCGTTGCGGGCTGTCAGCCGCCAGGTCCGGTTGACCGGCCGCGGCTCCCGCCCGGCGAGGCTCGGGCGCGTTCACACGGCGTCACCGGCTCCAGGGGCGATCGAAGTGACCGCCACGATCAGCCGCGGCCGGC
>DASYMV010000325.1:0-7311 GCA_036008865.1 Pseudonocardiaceae bacterium
ACGCCACGGGATGAGCGCGCAGCTCTACTGGCCGGGAATCGGCTGGATCCCGTCGGACGAGCTGGTACTTCGGCGGTTGCTCCCCATGGCTCACGACGGCCTGCGGGACTGCGGAGTGTCCGACGAGACACGAGAGCGCTACCTGGGGGTGATCGAGCAGCGGTGCCTCGCCCGGCGCACCGGCTCGGGGTGGCAGCGGGAAACCGTCGCACTGCTGGAATCACGGGGCGTGGACCGCGACTCCGCGCTCTCCGGCATGCTCAAGCGCTACCTCGAACTCATGCACGCCGGAGAGCCCGTGCACACCTGGCCCGTCGGTTAGCGGCAGACGCGGTCAGCGACGGCGACCGGCCTTGAGGGGCGCGACGTCGGCGCCGTCGTGCGAGCTGCGGCAGTCGTCCGGCGTGACGGCCTCCACCGCGAGCGTGAGCATCCCCTGGACTCCGGTGTAGATGGACTCGCCGCACGAGGCGATCGAGGTGTGCACGCGGTGCGAGTCGGAGAAGTCCCGTTCGTCCTTCGTGCGCTTCTTGCCCGCTTCCTCCGGCTTGGTGGCGCTGCGCAGGTTGACCTCGAGCCATGCGGCGACCTCGGTGGGGCTGGTCAACACCTCCTCCGGGGTGCGTTCCAACCGTTCCTGCCGAGGGGACGCATGATCCAGCGACGTGTGTTCCACGTAGGCGTGCCAGTGCGTGCTGCGCATCGACCAGGTCTGCTCGACCGGCCAATCCTCGTCGGATGTCATGGCTCTCATCTTGCACCCCTTGCAGGGTGAAACGTGAGCAGGTCGCGCACGTCCAGGGTGGTGTCGACGCGTATCGCTACGAACACCCGACGATCGTGGGTGATCAACACGACCGTGCCCTCGCAGGCCGGCAGCACCTGTTCCAACTGCTCGATCGCCGACAGGTCCAGGTGGTTGACCGGCTCGTCGAGCACGAGGCACGTCGTACCTCGGGTCTGCAACAGCGCCAACCTGAGCGCCGCAATCGAACCACCACGCCAGTTGCCATTGACTTGCAACTGGCACATAGTGGCAAGACCGGCGGCAGATGCTCCGACAAGCCACCTCGCCGGCGAGACGACGAGGCCCCGATCCGGGGTGTGCGACCGGATCGGGGCCTCGTCCGTTCCCGAACTGACTGACGCTCCCACCACGGAGCACCGCAATTAGGTTAGCCTAAGCTCCATTTGTTGGGAAGCCCGGCGCACCAATCCACGAGCGATCAGTTCGACCACGACGACGATGGCCACGGCCTCCACCGCGAGCAGCCCCAGCAGTACGACGAGCTGCAACGCACCCGCCTGCCACACCGGAGCGCCTCCCAGCAGCATGCCGACGAACGCACCGGGCAGTGTGACCAGGCCCACGGTCCGGGTCTGGTCGAGTGCTGGGAGCAGCGCCTCGGCGGCCGGTCGGCGCACCAGTTCCCGGACGGCCAGCCGCTCGGTGAAGCCCAGTGCCAGCGCGGCCTCGTACTCGCCGTAGCGGTCGCGCAGGGTGTCGAGCGCACGTCGGACGGACAGCGTCGTCGCCGTCATCGCCCCACCGATGAGGATCCCGCCGACCGGCACGAGCGCGATGCCCTTGAGCGGCACGAGCCCGGTCAGCACGAGCAGGACGAGCGCGGGAACGGTTCCGGTCACGATCGCGAGCCCCACCAGGGCACCGCGCCGGCCCGTCTTGGTGCGCGCCGCCGACGTCCAGGTCGCCACACCCGCCATGAGCACGAGGAACGCCGCCGTGAGGGGCAGCGACGCGAGCACCGCGGTGATCACCGCGGACACCGCGGCGAGCTGCAACGCCGCCCGCACCGCCGCGCGCACGATCGGCCTCGGACCGAGGAGGCCGCCCGCCCAGCCCACGGCGGCCGCGACGACGGTGAACAGCACGCACACGACGAGCAGCCGGACCCAGTCCGTTGTGATCACCATGCCGCGATTCTCACCGCCTCACCGGCGCTGCAGCATCCGCAGGGCAGACCAGCGAGACGGCGGCATCGTCATCCCCCCGCGCCTGAGCAGCACGAGGCACGCCACGAGCGCCACGAACACCGACACGACACCGCCGACCACCAGGGGCGCGCGTCCCGTGAAGTGCTCGGCCAGCCAGCCCATCACCGGGCCGCCGATCGGGTTCCCGCCCAGGAAGACCAGCATGTAGAGCCCCATCACACGGCCTCGCATCTCGGGGCTCACGGCGAGCTGGACGGTGGCGTTGGCCGTGGTGGTGAAGGTCATCATCGCGATCCCGACGGGGATCAGCGCGATGCCGACCGCCCACAGGCTCGGCATGAGCCCCGCGGCGGTCTCGAGCACGCCGAACGCGAGCGCGCCGCCGATCAACAGGGCGAGCCTCGGCTTGCCTCGCGAACTGCGCCGTGCCGCGAGCGTCGCGCCTGCCAGCGTGCCGACCGCGAGCAGTGTGGACAGCAGGCCGTACGCGTCCGCCTGACCGCCGAAGACGTTGCCGGCCACCACGGCCAGCGTCACGTAGAAGTTCAGGCCGAAGGTGCTCACGAAGAACACCAGCACGAGCAGGGTGACCAGATCGGCTCGGTGGCGCACGTAGCGCAGACCCTCGACCAGCTGGCCCTTCTGCCGCGGCACCGGATCACCGCGGTGCAGCTGTTCCGGGTTCATCAGCAGCAGGCCGCCGATCACACCGACGAAACTCGCCGCGTTGATCAGGAAGATCCATCCGGTGCCCACCATGGTGATCATCACGCCGGCGACGGCAGGACCGACCATGCGGGCGAGGTTGAACGTCATCGAGTTGAGCGCCACCGCGTTGGTGAGCTGATCTCTTCCCACCATCTCGACGACGAAGGACTGCCGCACCGGGGTTTCCACCGATGACACACAGCCGAGCAGGAGGCACAGCAGGTAGACCTGCCACAGCTGAACGACACCGGTGACGTCGAGCAGCCCCAGCACCAGGCCGCACAGGCCGAGCCCGGATTCGAGCACCACCAACAGCTTGCGCTTGTCCATCCGGTCGGCGAGCACACCGGCCCACAGCGACAGCACCAACGTCGGCAAGAACTGCAGGGCCGCGGCGATGCCCAGCGCGACCGGGCTTCTACCGGAGAGTTCGAACACCAGCCAGTCCTGGGCGACGCGCTGCATCCAGACGCCGATCAGCGAGACGACCTGGCCCGAGGCGTAGTAGCGGTAGTTGCGCACGCGCAGGGAGCCGAACATCCCTGAGCGGACAGGTGCTGGAGTCGGCGGGGGTGGCGTCGTCTCGCGGTTCAACCGATCTGCTTCGCCACCACCTGCGTACGCCGGCACTTGTCCTACTGCCCCGCCATCCTGTCGATGATCTCCGCCGCCCTGGAGAGCAATTCGCGCTCCTCCTGCGGCAACTCCGCCAATCGCTTGTCCAGCCAGGCTTCCCTGGCAGTGATCTCGTCGAGCAGGTAGTGCTCCCCCGCCTCGCTGGCCTCCACGATGGCCTGGCGGCCGTCGGTGGGGTGCGGTCGGCGGGTGGCGAATCCGAACTCCTCGAGCGCGGCTATCACCCGCGTCATCGACGGGGGCTGGACGCCTTCCTTGGCCGCCAGCTCACCCGGCGTCAACGGTCCGCACTTGTGCAGGGTCGACAGCGCGGACACCTGGGTCAACGAGACCGCCGAATTGGTTCGCTGCGCGCGGAGGCGACGGTTGAGGCGGACGACGGCCAGCCGCAGCCGACTCGCCAAGCCCTGCTCGTTGAAGTCGCTCTCCGCCATGTAGTTAGCATACCTCACGACCTTGTTCGGCGCAGAGCACCCGTCGCGTCACCTGCCGAGTGCGGCCTGGATCGGCCCGATGGCGAAGTAGATGACGAACGCCGCAGCGACGAACCACATCAACGGGTGGATGTTCCGGATTCGGCCGGTGGCCGCGCGCAGCAGCACGTAGCTGATGAAACCGGCGCCGATGCCGTTGGCGATCGAGTAGGTGAACGGCATGACGACGATGGTGAGGAACGCGGGCAACGCGATCGAGAAGTCCGTGAAGTCGATTTCCTTGACCTGGGTCATCATCAGCGCACCGACCACGACCAGCGCGGGCGCGGCCGCCTCCACCGGGACGATGGAGTACAGCGGCGTGAAGAACATCGCCGCGAGGAACAGCAGGCCGGTGACCACGTTCGCCAGGCCCGTGCGCGCGCCTTCGGCGATGCCGGAGGCGGACTCGATGAACACCGTGTTGGACGACGAGGACGCCGCACCACCGGCCACCGCGCCCATGCCCTCGACGAACAGCGCCTTGCCGACACCCGGAAGCTGACCGTCCGGCCCGACCAGTCCGGCCTCCTTGCCGAGTCCCGTCATGGTGCCCATGGCGTCGAAGAAGTTGGCCAGCACCAGCGTGAACACCAGTAGCGCCACGGTGATCGCGGGCAGCCTCGTCCACGCCCCGAAGGAGAAGTCACCGACGAGGGAGAGGTTCGGCAGGCCGATGACCTTGTCCGGCAGCGCCGGGTAACCGAGGTTCCAGCCCAACGGGTTGGTGCCCTTGGAGGGCCCGGCCTTGACGATCGCCTCCACGATGATGGCGAGCACCGTGCTGGCCAGGACACCGATCAGGATCGCGCCGCGGACACGGCGGGCGAGCAGGATGCCGGTGACCAGCAGACCGATGACGAACACGGCGGTCGGCCACGACGCGATGGACCCGTTGATGCCCAGCCCCACCGGGACGGTGGTGTGCGCCGCGTCGGGCAGGCGGCGGACGAAGCCCGCGTCGACCAGGCCGATGAAGCTGATGAACAGTCCGATGCCGACGGCGATGGCCGCTTTGAGCTCAGCGGGTACCGCGTTGAACACGGCGGTCCGGAACCCGGTGGCGACCAGCAGCAGGATGATCAGACCGTCGATGACGACCAGACCCATCGCCTCCGGCCAGGTCATCTTCGGCGCGATGGTCACGGCGAGCAGGGTGTTGATGCCGAGCCCCGTGGCGATCGCGAACGGGTAGTTCGCGATCAGCCCGAAGAGGATCGTCATCACGCCCGCGACCAGCGCGGTCACCGCGGCCACCTGCGGCACCGGGAGGATGTTGCCGAGGACGTCCCTCTTCGCGCCCGCGTCGTCCGGCGAGAAGCTGCCGAGGATCAGCGGATTGAGCACGACGATGTAGGCCATCGTCACGAAGGTCACCAGACCGCCGCGGACCTCGCGCCCCACGGTCGACCCGCGTTCGGAGATCTTGAAGAACCCGTCGAGCTTGGAGCGCGACGGCGACGACGTACTGGTCATCTCATCCCCTGTTCGGTGATCGGGTGGCGATGTTCGCGCGAAGAGCATGCCCCACCCGTGTTTCCGGCAAGTACCCTGCCTGGCGTGGCCGAACCGTCCGAGCACGCCTCCCTGCCGAGCCCTCCGCCGCTGCCGCCTCGCCTCGCCGACCCGGTCCCGGCGATCATCGTCTGCACCGCGCTGTGGTTCCTCGCCTTCGTGGCCCTGCTCGTCGCGCGGCTGGCCTTCAAGGTCGACGACAACGCCTGGCTGTGGACGTGCTCAGCCGGAACCCTGCTCGGCGTCACCGGCTACGGGGTGTTCCGCTGGCAGCGCCGGGCCGCCAGGCGAGGCTCCCGTGGTGCTCAGCGAGGCCTGCAGCCCTGACTTCTTTCGCCACCGGCCTCAGCCGAGGAGAACGGACGGCGTCGGGTCGGCGATCAGTGCTGTGAAGGTGTGACGATCGTTCCAGCGGCCGGTGATCCACGCGAGCGCTCGGGCCAGGCCCTCCGGGGTGTCGGCGGCGTGCGCCACCCCGTCGGCCATCCACCACGACACCTCCCGACCGGCGATGACCAGCTCGTCGTGCACGACGACCACACCATCCGGTAGGGCGACGTCGAGCAGCTCGCAAGCCAGGCGCACGGCGCCCAGCTCCCGCCACTCGACCGGATCGCCGGACACCGGCGCGGTGTCGGTGACCTCCTCGGAGGCCAAGGGGAGGTCCAGCAGCTCGGCCAGCGTCTCCGACGCAGCGGCGGCGAGCACGCGCTCCGGCGGCAGCACGCCCAGCAGCCACGGCAGGTCCGCCACGACCACCGACTCGGCGTCCGCGACACCACCGGAGAGCACCCGCACCCGATCGGGCGGCACCAGACGGGCCGGGTCGAGGTCGGCGTCGGCCAGCTCGGCGTGAGCCCGCAGCACGACACCGCCGGACGCCTCGCGGGCCGGGTCCGCGAGCCTTTCCAACAGGTCCTCGGCGTCGGAGACGTCCTCCACGGTCAGCTCGGCGCGTACGCCGATCAGCGCGAGGAGGCCGATGTCGAGGCCGGTGTCCGGAACCGGGTCGTAGAGCCCGGCGGCCGTGACCGCCGACGGAAGACGCCAGTGTCGCGGCGGGTGCCCGGCCAGCAACGCGTGACGTGCGAGCCACCACGCGGGGTAGCCCTCGGGGTCGCGCAGGGCCCGCGCCGCCACCGGGTCCGCGGCCAGCAACCGCAGAGCGGCGGGCCATGCGTCGTCGGCGACCAGATCGAGGTCGCGAACGCCGACCAGGCGCAGCGGCGGCTCGGGCAGCGAGTCCCACCAGTCCTCTTCGTCGGCCAGGTCGTGATCCGGCGCGGTCGGTGCCTCGTCGACCACCACCGGGAAGCCGTCCAGCACGCCCACCGCGGTCAGCACCGAACGGGGCCACTGCCCCGCGACGCGGTCGTCGAGCACGCCGAGTGGCGAGTCCTC
Organism: Pseudonocardiaceae bacterium; assembly: GCA_036008865.1. Taxonomy (GTDB): domain Bacteria; phylum Actinomycetota; class Actinomycetes; order Mycobacteriales; family Pseudonocardiaceae; genus DASYMV01. The sequence goes on from DASYMV010000325.1 coordinate 6,690, forward strand.
GGCCAGCACCTCGCGCAGCGGCGAGTCCGGCAGCACCAGCTCGTCGGCGCGGCGCCACTCACCCGTCGTGTCGGGAAGCACCAGCTCGGCGAGCCACGGCCGCTCCCCCGGCCGCACGCCCGAGCGGTCGACCAACCGGAGCACGATCTGCACGAGGTCGGCGACGTCCATGCCCGCCTCGACCTCCTCCGCGCTGCGGTGCACGGCCTCGCGCACGGCGTCGGAGTCCAGCAGCTCCACCGGCCCGGCCTCCTGCGCACCGAGACGCAGCAGCAGCGGGTGAACCGCGTCGGGGTGCGCGATCCGCAGACCCGAGACGTCCACTCCCGCGACCAGGTCGAGCGTCTCCTGATCCGCGTCGAACACCAGCACGCCGCGAGGGCTGGTCACCGTGCGGCCGTCGGCCAGCGGCACGGGCAGGCCGGCCAGCTCCTCACGGGCCCTGGAATCGACCTCGGCGATCGGCGCGAGTGCGGCGTAGAGCTGTCGCCACCATTCGGGGTCCCCGCCGAGCCCGGCCACCGAGGCCACCACGTCGGTCGTGCTCAGTCGCGGAACTTCCAGTGCCGCAAGCGCTTTCGCGTGTTCGGGGTGGCTCAGCTCCGCGTCCAGCAGACCGGGT
>DASYMV010000326.1:0-4174 GCA_036008865.1 Pseudonocardiaceae bacterium
GGTCCGGCTGCTGTTCGTGCTGTCCTGCCTGCTGCCCGGTCCGCAATTTCTGATCTACATCGCCCTGTGGATCATCATGCCGTCGCGCGACTACTGACGGCGCAGCGGTGAGGGAGACCTCAGTTGCTGTAGATCCGCTCGGGGTGGACCAGAACGGCTGCGCGCCTCTCGTCGCGCATCGCCCGGTCGTAGCCCTCCCAGTCGTCGTGCTGGCCGCCCGCGCTGGTGAAGACCTCGCGCAGCAGAACGCGGAGCCGTTCGGCGTCGACACCGTCGAGCGGGTCGTCCGGGCCGGCGATCTCGACCGGGCCCTCCACCGTGACCCAGGACCAGCCGGCACGGAAGGTGAGCGTCGCCCGCGGCCTGGCTCGCAGGTTGGACAGCTTGACCCGGCCATAGGTGACGAACGCTGCCACAGCCGCACCCGTGACGGGATGGGTCGTGACGCCTGCGTTGACCACCGACGCCTGGACCGAGCAGTCAGCACGTGCGGTGGAGACGACGGCCAGGTGATGGTCCTGAGCCGCAATGCGCTTCACGTCTTCCAGACCTGCCATCGACATCACTCCTCGCCGGACGTGGCCTTCCAGTGTGGCGTGCCGAGTCAGCCGGTGTCGTGCCGATCGGGCGAAAGCGGTTCCACCGACGATCGGTGATGCCCGGCGAACTCATCGGCGATCGAGCGCCGCGCGCACGATCTGAAGCGCTTCGTCCGCGGACAGACCGAGCTCCAAAGCAGTCGTGGCGTAGGACTGCGCGGCTCTGAGGACACGCTCGCGGCTGCGCTCACCGGCCGCGCTGACGACCGTCCCGGCCCGACCGCGGGTCTCCACCAGGCCCGCCTCTTCGAGTTCGCGGTATGCGCGCGCGACGGTGTTGACCGCGAGGCCGAGCTGTTCGGCCAACGCGCGCACAGTCGGCAGCTTGACTCCGACGGCCAACTCCCGATCCGCGATCTGCTGGGCGAACTGGGCACGGACCTGCTCGTACGGCGGCACCGCCGAATCGGGGTCGAGACGAATCACGGCGTGATCCTCGCACGTGAGCACCGGCTGAACGCGAAGTTCAGGCGGATGCGTCAACCCGCCGGCTTGGGTGCCACCACGGTGCCCCGCGCGCGAGTGACGACCAGGGGTGGGTCGAGCACATCGGCTGCCGAGGGACCACGCAGCGGTGCGGCCCGGCACACCACCCGCGCCTCGAACTGGATCTCGCGTGACCGGTTGCCGATGCGCACCAGGGTGGCCGTGGCCTCCAGGACGTCACCGGCCTGGACCGGCGCCACGAACTCCACGGAGCCGTAGCCGGCGAACAAGCCCTCGTCGGCGTCGGTGTGGATCAGCAGTTCGGTGGCCACGTCTCCGAACATGCCGAGCCCGTACGCGCCGTCCACGAGGTTGCCTCCGTAATGCGCGTGGGAGTGCGGCACGTACCGCCGCTGAGTGACCGAGAAACCTTCGACCAGCGCGCCGCTCATGCGGCCACCCCCTTCTTGGACTTCACCGCGTGGACCAGATAACTCGCGACCTCACCCGGCGTGGTTCCGCGGCTGAACACGCGATCGACACCCAGTTCCCCGGCCATGAGCGGGTCGAACCGGGGGCCGCCCGCGATCAGCAGCGGCCGCCGGTCGCCCATCGCCTCGCGGAACGCCGCGGACATCTCCCTGGTGTTCAGGATGTGCGCGTCCCGTTGGGTGACGACCTGCGACACCAGGACGGCGTCGGCCTTCTCGGTGCGCGCTCGACGGACGAGTTCGGGGACGGAGACCTGAGCACCGAGGTTCACGACCTTGAGCTCCCGGTAGTACTCCAAGCCCTTCTCGCCGGCGAAGCCCTTGATGTTGAGGATCGCGTCGATGCCGACGGTGTGCGCGTCCGTGCCGATGCACCCGCCGACCACGACCAGCTTGCGCCGCAACAACTTCTTCAGCGCCGTGTTGACCTCGGTCGGTGAGAGCAGCGGATACTCGCGCTCGACCACCCGTACCTCGTCGACGTCGACGATGTGCTGCACGGACCCGTAGACGACGAAGAACGTGAAGTCGTCGCCGATCGGGTGGGAGTGCACGACCATCGCCGGGTCGATGCCCATCTTGTTGGCCAGTTGCTGCGCGGCGCCGTCGGCCCTGGGCCCGGACTGGATCGGCAGGGTGAACGACGTCTGCACCATGCCGTCGCCGGTGGTGTCGCCGTAGGGCCGCAGGTAGCGCTTCCGGGTCATACCGCCGCCTCCGCACCGCTCGTCCGCTCCGCTGAGAAAGGCACTTCGCCGAGCAGCTCCGAGGCCGGATTGACGTAGTCCTCGGCCTTCTCCACCACTCCGTCGCTTCCCTTGCCCTTGTCAGGGGGGCGCTTCATGAGGCCGAAGGTGCCGTCGGCGATCGCGCCGAGAAGGCCGTCGTCGGCGATGCGCTCCAGCAGGTCGACGGCTTCGCCGAGCACCTGGCGCGCGCGCTTGACGATGAAGCCGTCCGGCGCGGGACGGAAGTCCTCGCGCAGGCTGCCCGCCGCGTTCAACACGTACCGGACGTTGGCCAGCGCCAGGTCGCGATCGGACAGGAACGGTGTCACCACCGCTTCGGTCATCATCCCCACCAGCAGGATGCTCTGACCCGTGAGCACGCCCGCGAGGTTGAAGAACCCGTCGAGCAGGTAACCACCCCACACGTCACCGGTCATGTGCTTGGTGGGCGGCATCCACTTCAGCGGCGCGTCCGGGAAGAGCTCCCGCGCGAGCAGCGCGTGGGCCAGTTCCAACCGGAACGACTCCGGAACCTTCGGGTCGATCTCGAAGGCGTGGCCGAGCCCCAGAAGGTGATCGGGCAACCCGGCTTCGTGGGCGAAGTGCTCGTTGAGCAACTGCGAGACGGTGACGGTGTGCGCTGCCTCGACGGCGTCCGCGGTGGTGAGGTAGTTGTCCTCGCCTGTGTTGATGATGATGCCCGCACGTGCGTGCACCTGCCGGGAGAACCGCTGATCGACGAAGGTGCGGATCGGGTTGATGTCGCGGAACAGGATCCCGTACATCGAGTCGTTCAGCATCATGTCGAGCCGTTGCAGACCGGCCAGCACCGCGATCTCCGGCATGCACAGGCCTGAGGCGTAGTTGGTCAAACGCACGTAGCGACCGACTTCTTTGGACACCTCGTCCAGAGCCGCCCGCATGATGCGGAAGTTCTCCTGCGTGGCGTAGGTACCTGCGAACCCGTGGTGCGTGGCGCCTTCTGGCACGTAGTCCAGAAGGGACTGACCGGTGGAGCGGATCACGGCGATGATGTCCGCACCCGCTCGTGCCGCGTTCTGCGCCTGCACGACGTCCTCGTCGATGTCACCGGTGGCGACGATGAGGTAGATCCACGGACGCTGGGCGGGATCGCCGAGTTTCGCGACGAGCTTGTCGCGCTGCGCGCGGTTGCGGTCGACCGTGCGCAGTCCCTTCGCGACAGCGGCGCCGGCGCTTTTCGCCGCGCGTTCGCGGTCCTTGCCCGTGGGGAGCGTGAACCGGATCTGACCCGCCGCGGTCGCCTCGGCCAGCTCGGTGAGTGTGGCGAGGTCGTGCTCGCGCAGGGCGTGGAAGGCGGGCAGGACGACGCCGTGCTCGAGCCCGCAGTGCTCGCGCACGGTGTCGATCACCCGGTTCACCCACGGCACGTCGCCCGCACGGTGGGTGGAGTCCGCGCCGGTGATGCCGGCGAGTCGGAGTGTGGCCCGCTCGACCGCCACCGTGGTGTGCGCCTTGGCGATCGCCACCACGGGCTCCGCCGCACGGGCGGCCAGCCGCCGCGCTTTGGCGACGGTCTCGGGATCCAGGTCGAGCAGCCCCATGTCACTCCCTTTCGAAGATCGTGCGACCGCGCAGCACCGTGCGCAAGCAGGTGGGAAGTTCCGCGTCCGGGTCCAACGGCGGCAGGCCGGGCACGCCCGAGCGCGGATCGGTCGACCAGCGCTGCACCCGTGAATCGGGTGCGGCGACGACGAGGTCCGCCGCGTCCCACACCGCGTAGGTCGCGGGCGCGCCGGGGACGAGCGTGCCGGTCAGGCCGTCGTCCACACCGCCGGCGCGCCAGCCACCGCGGGTGTGCGCGGTGAACGCCGCACGGGGTGACAGCCCGAAGCCGGGAGTGCGGTGGTGCACGGCCGCGCGCACCGCAGCCCACGGGTCGACCGGGGTG
>DASYMV010000327.1:0-6266 GCA_036008865.1 Pseudonocardiaceae bacterium
ACGAGAAGCTGGACGTGGCGACGTTGATGCAACAGGCACGGGGTCTCGCGGGCGGGAACGTGGAGTTCGCCACGATCCCGGTCACCAGCATCGACGCCCGCAACGACCGCGGGCAGAGCATCGTGACGGTCGACCGGGATCAGGTGCGGTCCTTCGTCGCGCAACTCGTGGGTTCCACCGCTTCCCCCGGCACCTCGGCGAGCCCGGTTCCGCCTGCGACCCCGAGCCTCGGTCAGCGGTTCGCGAGTGGCAAGGTGGTCGCTCTGGACGGTGCGTCCCACCAGGCCGTCCAGCGGGGTCCGCGATGCGTCGACTAGGAGTTGCGCTGCTGTGAGTATCACTGAAGCCCTGTTCAGGCCTCTGTTGGCCGCCGGACCGGGACAGCCGCTGATCACGCATTACGACGACGCCGCCGGCACCAGGGTCGAACTGTCGGTGGCGACGATCGCCAACTGGGCGGCCAAGACGGCGAACTGGCTGAGGGACGAGCACGACGTGGAGCCCGGTGACCAGGTCGCCGTGCTGCTGCCGGCGCACTGGCAGACCGCGGGCGTGCTCCTCGGCGCCTGGTGGTGCGGTGCCGCGGTGACCGACGACCCGAACGGCGCCAAGGTCGCGTTCGTCACCCCTGGCGGTGCGGCTCCGGGCGCTGATGTCGTGGCGATCGCGTCGTTGCACGCGATGGGTCTGGGACTGGGTGCGCAGCCCGCGGGCGGCGCGGTCGACTACCTCGACGACGTGCGACTGCACGGTGACGACTTCGTCCCCCTGGCTCCCGTCACCGGGGGCACCTGCGCACTGGGCAAGTCCACCGTGGACGAAGTCGTCGCAGAAGCCCGCTCGCGCGCGAAGACCCTCGGGATCGGCCGCGACTCCCGCGTCCTGTCGACTGTGGAGTGGACGATGCCCGACGGTGTGCTGAACGGATTCCTCGCGGTGCTGGCCGGCGGGGGCTCGCTCGTGCAGTGCACGAACGTCGACCCCGAGCAGTTGCCGGCCCGCCGGGCGGCCGAGAAGACGAACATCGACCTCGGCGGCCCGGCGTAGTCAGGCGGTCGCAATTCCCGCCCTGCGCTCGAACAGCAGGCGGTCGACCGCGAACGCCCCGCCGTTGAAGCCGAGTGCGAGAGAGGCGACACCGAGCGCGAGGACGAGTTCGTAGCCGCCCGGCCCGATGAGCCCGTTGGGCAGATGCACGATGAGCAGCGCACCGAGCATGTCGAGCGCCAGCAGCACACCCACCACCGGCAACGCGAGACCGATCACCAGCAGCGCACCCCCGGCGAGCTCAACCGTCGAGGCGATCCACGCCGACAGGGTGGGCGCCGGCACACCCATCTTGTGAAACGACGCGGCAGTTCCGCTCATCCCGAACTGCCCGAACTTCTGCCAGCCGTGCGCGATGAAGATGGCCCCGATGCCGACCCGAGCGATCAACAGGGCCACGTCTTGAACCCTTCGCATGTCAACTCCTCAAGAAGGAGGATGCGAACGGCATACCCCGAGCAGGGGAGGGCTACACGGCGAACCGGTCGTGCTCAGGCCGCAACAGGCACCGCTGCCCCGCGGCGGAACAGCATCCGGTCGAGGGCGAAGGCGCCACCGTTGAAGCCGAGGACGACCGCGGCGACGCCCAGCGCGAGAACGAGTTCAGCGCCGCCCGGCCCGATGAGCCCGTTGGGCAGATGCACGACGAACAGCGCACCGAGCATGTCGGCGGCGAGCAGCAGACCGACGACCGGCAACGCCACCCCGAGTACCAGGAGCGCTCCCCCGGCCAGTTCGACGATCGCGGCGTACCAGGCCGAGAGCGCCGGAGCCGGCACGCCCATCTTCTCGAACGACGCGGCGGTGCCGTCCAGCCCGAACTCGGCGAACTTCTGCCAGCCGTGCGCGATGAAGATCACGCCGACGCCGATCCGCCCGATCAGCAAAGCCAGGTCCCGAACTCGTTGCATTTCCCGCTCCCGTTCGTTGTTCTGCAACCGAACGCGAGTATATGAACGTTCAACTGTCCATTGGCTGTCCAGAAGCTGTCGAAAAGCTGTCAAGGCCACCTCCGCCGCGTCCAGCACGACGGAGGTGGCCTTGACGACGAGCGGTCAGCCCTTGAGCAGGGCGCGGGACATGACGACCCGCTGGATCTGGTTGGTGCCCTCGTAGATCTGGGTGATCTTCGCGTCGCGCATCATCCGTTCGACCGGGAAGTCACGGGTGTAGCCCGCGCCGCCGAACAGTTGCACCGCGTCGGTTGTGACCTGCATGGCCACGTCGGAGGCGAAGCACTTCGCCGCGGCGGTGATGAAACCGATGTTCGGCTCGCCCCGCTCGGCCTTGGCCGCGGCCACGTACACCATGTGCCGCGCGGCCTCGATCTTCATCGCCATGTCGGCGAGCAGGAACTGCACGCCCTGGAACTCGGCGATGGCCTTGCCGAACTGCTTTCGGTCCTTGACGTAGGCGATCGCCGCGTCCAGCGCGCCCTGCGCGATGCCCACCGCCTGCGCGCCGATCGTCGGCCGGGTGTGGTCCAACGTCTTGAGCGCCGTCTTCAGCCCGGTGCCCGGCTCGCCGATGATCCGATCCGCCGGGATGGTGCAGTTCTCGAAGTAGATCTCCCTGGTCGGGGAGCCCTTGATGCCGAGCTTGCGCTCCTTCGGGCCCACCGAGAACCCGGGGTCGTCGGCGTGCACCACGAACGCGGAGATGCCGTTGGACTTCTTGGCCGCCTCCGGGTCGGTCACCGCCATCACCGTGTACCAAGTGGACTCGCCCGCGTTGGTGATCCAGCACTTGGTGCCGTTGAGCACCCAGGAATCGCCCTCCAGGCGCGCCCGCGTGCGCATCGACGCGGTGTCCGAGCCCGCCTCGCGCTCGGACAGCGCGTAGGAGGCCATCGCCTCCCCGCGTGCGATCGACGGCAGGACCAGCTTCTTCAGCTCCTCCGACGCCGAGAGCAGGATCGGCATCGTGCCCAGCTTGTTCACCGCCGGGATCAACGAGGACGAGCCGCACACCCGCGCGACCTCCTCGATCACGATGCAGGTGGCCACCGAGTCCGCGCCCTGACCGTCGTAGGCCTCCGGCACGTGCACCGCGGCGAACCCCGACTTCACCAGCGCGCTCAGGGCCTCGACCGGGAAGCGCTCGTTCTCGTCGACCTCGGCCGCGTAGGGCGCGATCTCCTTCTCGGCCAGCGAGCGGACCGCCTCGCGCAGCGCCTCGTGCTCCTCGGCGAGCTGGTAAGTGCCGAAGCTCGGGTCCACTTTGTTACCTCCCAGTAGCACCTTTTGCGCACGATGTTAGCCCTCGTTCACATCGACGCGTCTGTGCCGTTGGTCGCAGCTCAGGTGAGGGAGCGCTGGAGCGCCGCGTCCTTGTCGAGCACGAGCTTCTCGAGGTCGGTCTGGAAGGCGGCCATGCGCTCCTGCAGCACGGAGTCGGCGGCGGCGAGGATGCGCACGGCCAGCAGGCCGGCGTTGCGTGCACCGCCGATGGACACCGTCGCCACCGGCACGCCCGCGGGCATCTGCACGATGGACAGCAGGGAGTCCATGCCGTCGAGGTACTTCAGGGGCACGGGGACGCCGATCACCGGCAACACCGTCGCCGAGGCGACCATGCCGGGAAGGTGGGCGGCGCCGCCGGCTCCAGCGATGATCACCTTGAGGCCACGCGAAGCGGCCGAGCGCGCGTAGTCGATCATGCGCTGCGGGGTGCGGTGCGCCGAGACGACACTCACCTCGAAGGGCACGTCGAACTCGGCGAGCGCTTCGGTGGCGGCCTTCATCACCGGCCAGTCCGAATCGCTCCCCATGATCACGCCGACCTGCGTCACTTCGCGTTCCCTCCGTGGATGTCGTACCCGTCGAGCCACTCGCCGTCGGACAGCCAGTGCGCCGCGAGCTTCGCCCGACTGCGCACCTCGTCCATGTCGTCGCCGAGGACGGTCACGTGGCCGATCTTGCGACCCGGCCGCTCTGCCTTGCCGTACAGGTGGATCTTGGCATCGGGGAACCGGGCGAACAGGTGGTGCACCCGCTCGTCGGGCCCCATCGCGGGTGGCGAGGACGCACCGAGCACGTTCGCCATCACGACCGCGGGCGCGACCAGGTCGGTCGCGCCGAGCGGGTAGTCGAGCACCGCACGCAGGTGCTGCTCGAACTGCGACGTCAGCGAACCCTCGATCGTCCAGTGCCCGGAGTTGTGCGGGCGCATCGCGAGTTCGTTGACCACCACGCCCTCGTCGGTCTCGAAGAGCTCCACTGCGAGCAGGCCCACGACGCCCAGTGCGTCGGCGATCTTCAGCGCGAGCGCCTGCGCGGCCTCGGCTCGCTCGGGCGTGACGTCCGGCGCGGGCGCGAGCACCTCGACGCAGATGCCGTCGGACTGCACGGTCTGCACGAGCGGCCACGCCGCCCCCTGCCCGAACGGCGAGCGAGCGACGAGTGCGGCGAGTTCGCGGCGCATCGGCACGCACTGTTCGACCATCAGCGGGGTGCCCGCTTCCAGCAGCTCCGGCACCACGCGTTGCGCGCTCTGCGGGGTGTTCAGCATCCAGACGCCGCGACCGTCGTAGCCGCCACGGACCGCCTTGAGCACGCACGGCCAGCCCTGCTCGGCCCCGAACCGCAGCACGTCACCGACCTCGTGCACCTCCGCGAACGGGGGGACGGGCAGCCCCAGCGACGCGAGCTTGCGGCGCATCACGAGCTTGTCCTGCGCGTGCACCAGGGCGTCCGGTCCTGGATGCACCTTGACGCCCTCCGACACGAGGGTCCGCAGGTGCTCGCCCGGCACGTGCTCGTGGTCGAAGGTGACGACCTCGCAGCCCTTGGCGAAGGCGCGCAGCGCGTCCAGATCGGTGTGCGTGCCGAGCACGACGTCGCGCGCGACGAGGGCGGCGGGATCGGTGTCGGAGACGGCGAGCACGCGAAGAGACTGTCCGAGCGGGATGGCCGCCTGGTGGGTCATGCGGGCGAGCTGGCCGCCGCCGATCATGCCGACGACAGGAAGACCGGTACGGGAGTCCACGGTCCGGTCACTTTACCTGGGACAACGTGGACTCCCGTCACCGGAGCCGCCGGTCAGACGCGGCGCGGACGACGCACCCGGAACCAGGTGAACCCGAACAGCGCCAGGGCCAGGGCCGTGAAGAGCGCGAACTCGATCACCTGGAAGCTGAACACCCTCTCGGCCGGGTGGTAGAAGACGTAGTGGCCCGCCACCCCGTGCTCAGTCACACACCTCTGGTAGTCGCCTGCCTGGTTCATGCAAGCGGCAGGCACGTCCATCCGGTTGCCGGCCGCGTCCGCGTAACCGCTGTCGACGCGCAGCCCGTCCGGTGGCACCTGCGGGACGTAGGGCTTGCCGGGGGTGCTCCACGGCTCGAAGCTGTGGACCGGTGTCAGGTAGTGCGGCCGGACCCACCTGGCGACAACCTCGCGAACCACGACGAAGGTCGTCAGCGTCAACCCCGTGGACAACACGGTTCGCCTGGTCAGCGCGCTGAACGCCAGCCCGAGCGCGAACCCGAAGAGCGCGTACCCCGCCTGAACCAGCGGTGCCGAGCCGAAGGGCGACTCCGAGTACGGGTTGTAGATCTGGAAGCCGACCGAGTTCAGGTGGGTGATCAGGTTGGCGCTGGTCGCACCCATCGCGACCGACAGGACGACGGCGGCTGCGGCCAGCAGGACCACCTTGCCGACGAGCCACCTGACCGCCGTGAGGTCCTGACTCCACGCCACGAGGTGGGTGCGTTGCTCGAACTCCCTGGACAACAGGGGCGCGGCCCAGAACACGCCGATGACCACACCGAGAACCAGGGGAACCATCAGGTCGCTCTGGCTCGCGCTGATCAGGGGTGTCAGTTCACTCGCCGCGGCGACGTCCGCCCTGCTGCAACCACCACCGCACATCGCGATGACGTCGGTGGCCCTGGTGTGGATCCAGGCCATGTGGCCGATCACCGCGAGCACGCCGAACGCCGTCAGGCCGAGTGTCCAGCGGTGCTGGCGCCAGGTGAGCCAGAGCAGATCACCCCACCCCACTCGGCTGCGGGTGCGCTGCGCGGTGGCGACGCTCATGCCGCACCGTCCTTGCGCGTGGTGGCCAGCTGCGCCAGCACGTAGTTCTCCAGCGTCACGGGTCGTGTGGTCCACGGTTCGGCGAGCACCGGGTGCGGCTGCCCGTCGGACAGCCGCACCAGGAAGGTCGACTGTCCGTCCGTGTGGTGAGCCTCGACGACCTCACCGGGAACGGGCGGT
>DASYMV010000328.1:0-9925 GCA_036008865.1 Pseudonocardiaceae bacterium
GCGCCACAGGAAGTTGAAGGCCAGCCACAAGCCTGCGCCGCCGAGGACACCGGCCGCGAGCTGGCCGATCATCACCAGCCATTCCTTGGCGGGCGAACGAGACTCGTCGTCCTCGAGTTCGACGTCATCGCCGTCAGCGAGGCCGGCGGGCTCCTCGTCCACGTCGTAGTCGTCGACGTAGTCGTCCTCGTCATCGTCGACGTACGGGCCGGGATGCGCCTGCGTCCGTTCCTGCTCCGGGTAGTCCCCGTCCTGGCCGAACCAGTTCTCGCCGGTCTGCTCGCCGGGCGTGGCCGGGTGATCACCGGGTAGCGCAACGGGTTCGTGCAGCTGCGTTGCCTCGGACGTGCGCTTGTCGTTGATCCGGGGCAGCACCTCGGTGACCGGCTCCGGCGGCTTCGGCTTGATCAGCGGGCCGGGCGGCAGGGGATTCGGCGCGGCCGGCCCCACCACCGGGTGCGGCGCCGGCCGGACGACCGTGGACCGCGACGGGGCGGGCTTCGGCAGGTTCGAGCGCGACGGTTCCGGTGGGAAGTCGTCGATGATCGGTGGGACCTGCCTGGTCTCCTCCGCCGGATCGACCGCGGGCGGGACCGGGCGGCGCGGCTCGGGACGGATCGGCGGCTGGTACGCCGTGCGTTCCGCCTCGTCCTCGTCGACGGCGTAGCGAGACGGCGCAGCAGCCGGAGGCCGTTGCGGCCGCGCGGGTTTCACCCGCGGCGCCACCGGAGGCGGGGCCGCGCGCGGCGGAGCCTCGGGCTCCACGCCGGACTCGTCGCGGATGCGCATCAGCCGGCCGCTGTCGGACAACACCCGGTCGATGATCTTCTGCGGAGCGGTGTCGGAGTGGTCCTCCTCCGCACGACGGCGTCGCCGACGTGGCGCGGAGTCGCCGGAACTGCCGCCGTACTGGGCGAGCAACTCCGCGACCGTGCGCTGGGTCTGCTCCGATCCGCTCTCTCGGTTCATCAACTCCACCGTGCTCCGTGCTGGCCGGTCCGTCCAGTCTCGTACGGCCGCTGCTGCGCCGACGCAGTCTGGTCCGTCACGTCAGTGTGGTCCAGCCGTCGAAGGATGACACCTTCACGCAGTGCCCACGGGCAAATCTCCAGCTGCGTGAGTGACAGGGCTCGCATCGTGGCCTCCGCCACGAGCGCGCCCGCGACGAGTTGGTGAGCCCTGCTGGCGCTCACCCCCTCCAGCTCCGCCAGGTCCGATGCGGACATCCTCGAGATGAACGCGATCAGTTGACGCAGACCCGCGTCGGTGAGCACCCGTGTCGCCCGCGGCCCGGCGGACGACGGCGCCGCGCCGGTGAGCCGCGCGAGCGATCGGAAGGTCTTCGAGGTCGCCACGGCGCGATCGGGCTCACCCGCCTTGAGGAGCTTGCGGGCCACCGGCGCGAGCTGATCGGTCAGCCAGTCCGTGGTCTCCTGCAACTCCTGGCGGGACGGAGGGTCCTTGCGGAACCGCGTCCTGGTGAGCCGGCCTGCCCCGAGCGGAACCGAGAACGCGTGTTCCGGATCCTCGTCCACGCCGACCGCCAGTTCCAGCGAACCTCCGCCGATGTCCAGGCACAGCAGCCTTCCGGCCGACCAGCCGTACCAGCGGCGCACGGCCAGAAAGGTGTAGCGGGCCTCGTCCTCGCCGGAGAGGACTTGCAGGTCGACACCGGTCTCGCGGCGCACGCGGTCGAGCACTTCCGACGAGTTCCCCGCCTCGCGCACCGCAGAGGTCGCGAACGCCATCAGCTCCGCACATCCCATGCGCTGTGCCGAAGCCTTCGTCGCGGCGACGGCGCGCACGAGCTGATCGGCTCCGGTTCTCGTCAGCTGGCCGTCGTCGTCGAGCTGCTCCGCGAGACGGAGCACGGTCTTCTCCGAGCTCATCGGCGTCGGGTGGGCACCACGATGGGCGTCCACCACCAGCAGGTGGACGGTGTTCGATCCGACGTCAAGCACCCCGAGGCGCACGCGGTGCACCGTACCCGGTCGGCTACCTCAGGACTCGAACTTGTAACCCAGACCGCGCACCGTCACGAGGTGAGCCGGAGTCGACGGGTCCGGCTCGATCTTGGACCGCAGCCGCTTGACGTGCACGTCGAGGGTCTTGGTGTCACCGACGTAGTCCGCGCCCCACACCCGGTCGATCAACTGGCCGCGGGTCAGCACGCGGCCGACGTTGCGCAGCAGGTACTCCAGGAGGTCGAACTCCTTGAGCGGCAGGCTGACTTCCTCGCCACCCACCGTGACGACGTGGCGCTCGACGTCCATCCGGACCGGTCCGGCCTCGAGGACCTGCGGCAGCAACTCCTCCGCCTCACCGCCGCGGCGCAGGACCGCGCGGATGCGGGCGATCAGCTCACGTGCCGAGTAGGGCTTGGTGATGTAGTCGTCCGCGCCGAGCTCCAGACCGACGACCTTGTCGATCTCGCTGTCACGAGCGGTCACCATGATCACCGGTACAGCTGAACGCGAGCGGAGCTGCTTGCACACGTCCGTACCGCTCATGCCCGGCAGCATCAGGTCGAGCAGGACGATGTCCGCGCCGTTGCGGTCGAACTCCTCCAGCGCGTCCTGTCCCGTGGCGGCCAGTGCGGTGGTGAAACCCTCCTTGCGCAGCAGGAAGGCGAGCGGATCGGCGAAGGACTCCTCGTCCTCCACGATGAGCACCCTGGTCACAGCTGTCCTCCATGGTCGCCCACGCCGGTGATGACGTGGGTGGCGTTGTTGCCCTGCTCCGGCTGGTCGAGCGCGTGCTCGGCTTGTTCGCGCCCAGCGGGGATGCGCAGCGTGAACGTCGAGCCCGTGCCGGGCAGGCTCCACAGCTTCACCTCGCCGCCGTGGTTGGCGGCGACGTGCTTGACGATGGCCAGGCCGAGGCCCGTGCCACCGGTTGCCCGCGACCGCGCCTTGTCCACGCGGTAGAAGCGTTCGAAGACCCGTTGCTGCTGGTCCTCGGCGATGCCGATGCCGCGGTCGGTCACCGCGATCTCGACGAAACCGGCGACCAGGCGGCGGCTGACCGACACGGGGCTGCCCGGCGGCGAGTAGGCGACGGCGTTGTCGAGCAGGTTGCTCAGCGCGGTCACCAGCAGCGTGCGGTCACCCTCGACGAGCAGGCCGCTCGGATCGTCGGTCGCGATCTCGATGCCGGCGGACTCCGCGGCCAGCCGCGAGCGGCCGAGCGCCTCGCTGATCACCACGTCGACGTGCACCACGTTGAGCTCCGGCAGCTTCTCCGCGCCCTGCAACCGCGACAGCGCGATCAGCTCGGTCACCAGCCTGCCCAGCCGGGTGGCCTCCTGCATGATCTTGGCACTGAAGCGGCGGACCTCCTCCTGGTCGTCGGCGGCGTCGAGCACCGCCTCGGCGAGCAGGGCGAGCGCACCGACCGGGGTCTTGAGCTCGTGGCTCACGTTCGCCACGAAGTCGCGCCGGGTCGCCTCCAGCCGGACCGAGTCCGACTCGTCGGAGGCGTCGACCACGGTGAACCCGTCGGTGAGCACGCGCACCTCGGCGTGCACCGCCTCCGGCTGGCGGCCCTTGACCTCCAGCTGGGACAGGTCGACGTGCACGACCTCGGTGGACTCCCGGGCGAGCTCGGCAGCCCGGCGGGCGCGCTCGTCCACGCGGTTGTTGCGCACCACGCCGAGCTGCTCGGCGCGCGGGTTGTGCAGCACGACGTCGCCGAAGCAGTTGAGGACGACGATGCCGTCGTGGGAGGACCGGACCACTTGTTGCATGAGGTCGGCCACGGTCAGGCCGAGGGGTGGACGGTTCTGGCGGCGTGCCACAGCACGGCCGGCGAAGAAGGCCCCGCAGCTGATCAGCAGGATGCCGATCAGCAGAACGAAGTAACCCGAGACGGTCACGAGCGCATGGTAAGCAGGCTGGAGGCGCTTCGGCCTAGTGCCGGGCCCTCACCGTGACGCCTGTGACACCGTCGAGCACGGTTGTTCTTCGCGAGGTCAGCCGCTGTTCACCCGGTTGTGTCCATCTCCCGTTCAGAACTCGGCGAGGTCGGCGTCGGACAGTCGTAGCTCGCCGGCCGCCGAGTTCTCCTCCAGGTGAGCCACCGAGGACGTACCGGGGATCAGCAGGACGTTCGGCGAGCGCTGCAGCAACCACGCGAGCGCCACCTGCCGGGGAGTCGCGTCGTGCCGCGCGGCCACCGAGGCCAGTCGCTCGTGGTGCAGCGGCTGGAAGCCGCCGAGCGGGAAGAACGGCACGTAGGCGATGCCCTGCGCGGCGGTCTCGTCGACCATCCGGTCATCGCTCCGGTCGGCGACGTTGTACATGTTCTGCACCGAGACCACCGGGGCGATCCGCTGCGCCTCGGCGAGCTGCGCGAGAGTCGCGTTGCTGATGCCGAGATGCCTGATCAAACCTTGTTCCCGCAGTTGCGCGAGCGTGGTGAACTGCTCCTCGATCGAGCCCTCCTCGGGGCCGTGAACGCCGCCGACCCGCAGGTTCACCAGGTCCATCCGGTCGAGGCCGAGGCGGCGGAGGTTGTCGTGCACCGCCTCGCGGAGCTCCGGCGCGGACAGTGCGGGCAACCAGTTCGCAGCGGCGTCGCGCCGGGCTCCGACCTTGGTGACGATCACCAGATCGTCGGGGTAGGGGTGCAGGGCCTCCTTGATCAGCTCGTTCACCACGTACGGGCCGTAGTAGTCACTGGTGTCGATGTGGTTCACGCCCAGCTCGACCGCACGGCGGAGCACGGCGACGGCTTGCGCACGGTCCGCGGGCGGCCCGAACACTCCGGGGCCGGCGAGTTGCATGGCTCCGTAGCCGATCCGGCCGACCTTCAGGTCACCACCGAGGTTCATCGTCGTCATGCCCACCACCCTGGCCGCTTCCGGCGGCGCGCGCGCAGCGCTGGCAGCAAGTTGCCACGGTTGACCGTCCGCTCGCCGCACGCGGAGACTCGAACGCATGGACTTGCACGATCAGGTGGTCATCGTGCGCGGGGAGCAGGAGCTGCACGATCGAACCGCGCACCTGTTCGCGGGAGCGACCTCGGAGATCGCGTGCGCGGCGAACACCCTCTACACCTGGGTGGCGACGAACCGGGGCGTGAAGCCGAAGGTCAAGCGCGTGCGGAAGATGTTCCGGCTCAGCGCCATGCTCGACCCGTCGTGGTCGCAGCACGCGCACGTGATGGCCGACCACGGCGCCGACGTGAGAGTCAGCGCCGACGAGCTGAACGAGACGATCCTGATCGACCGGCGCATCGCGATCCTCGCGGGCGATGCCGCGCACGGGCTGCGAAGTTTCAGCGTGATCACTCGGCCTGAGGTGGTGCACGGAATCACATCGTTGTTCGACGCGGCCTGGCGTGCGGCGAAGGACCTGCGGGTGCACGACGCCGAGATGACCGAACTTCGCACCCTCGCGCCGCAGATCCTGGACGCGCTGCACGCCGGCTGGAAGGACGAGACGGCGGCACGCGCACTGGGGTTGTCCCTGCGCACGTACCGCCGTCGGGTGGCCGAGCTGATGGCCGCGCTCGGCGCGACGTCCCGCTTCCAAGCGGGCGCCCTGGCCAACGAGCTGGGCCTGATCTGACTCGTACCCGCAGGTCAGCGCACGTGAGTGTCCGACCGGTGCGGCCGTCTAGCGGCCCTGGCTGGCGACGGCCTTGATCGCGTCCGCGGCGGCGTCCGGGTCGAGGTAGGTGCCGCCGGGGTTGGTCGGCTTCAGCGACTCGTCGAGGTCGTAACGCAGCGGGATGCCGGTCGGGATGTTGAGCCCGGCGATCGCCTCGTCCGAGATGCCGTCGAGGTGCTTGACCAGCGCGCGCAGCGAGTTGCCGTGCGCGGCGACCAGCACGGTCTTGCCCGCCCGCAGGTCGGGGACGATCGCCGACTCCCAGTACGGGAGCATCCGCGCGACGACGTCCTTGAGGCACTCGGTGCGCGGCAGGTCGGGGCCGAGGTCGGCGTAGCGCGGGTCGTTCTCCTGGCTGAACTCGCTACCCGGCTCGACCGGCGGCGGCGGGGTGTCGTAGGAGCGGCGCCAGAGCATGAACTGCTCCTCGCCGAACTCCTCCAGCGTCTGCTTCTTGTTCTTGCCCTGCAGCGCCCCGTAGTGCCGCTCGTTGAGCCGCCAGTCCCTGCGCACCGGGATCCAGTGCCGATCGGCGACGTCGAGGGCGATGTTCGCCGTGGAGATGGCGCGCCGCAGCACGGAGGTGTGCAGCACTTCGGGCAGCAGACCGGCGTCACGGAGCAACTCGCCGCCGCGACGGGCCTCACCCTCGCCCTTCTCGGACAGGGGGACGTCCACCCAACCTGTGAACAGATTCTCCGCGTTCCACGTGCTCTCGCCGTGGCGGAGGAGCACCAGAGTTCCGATGGCCATACGCGCAAGCCTGCCAGATGTGCTCACCCTGTTGGTGCACTCATCTCACGGTCAGGCGGTGGAGCGGCCTCCCGTGCGCGGAGGTCCTTGCGCAGAATCTCAGTGCTCACACCTTGACCCCGATCTGACCTGGCGCTTGGTCGAGATACTCCCTCCGTTGGCGTCTGCCGTTCCATGCATGTTCCGTGGGCAAGCCTCTGGGTAGGTCGACGCTTGAGCGTCGCCCTACCCACAGGCACCGCCGGTTACTCCGCACTCCTGGCGGGGCGTTGGTCTCCGTGCTCGGCCTAGCTGAGCTGACTGTCCTGGGCCTGTGCGGTGAGTTGAGTGTCCACACCGCCAGCAGCGGCCGGGACGGGCGGCCGTCCGTCGTGCACAAGCGGTTTCTGGCCACTGGTGCAGGCGGGCAGGAAGGCGCTCAGCTCCGCGACCTGGGCGGCGTCAAACGCACGCTTGGGAACCATGAGGCCCATGTTCTTGGCCTTGTAGAAGAGGAAGAACTCGGCAGTGTTCTCGATCTTGACAAAGGCCGGCCACCTGACCTCCGTCTTTTCCAGCTCGCTCTCCTCGATGTACATCTGCTCCGTGATGGTCACCCGCCACGGCCGGCACACGCGGCTGCTGAGGTTGGCGACGGCCCTCTTCTGGCCGGCGGTGAGCATGTAGATGTGGAGGATTCCCAGGACGATGCACACCCCGCCGTACACGCACCCGGCGAAGTTGAGCCTCCCGAGGGACGCCACGAAGGCCGGAACCGCTGTTCCGGCGACGAGGCCACTGCTGTGATTTTCGCCGGTGTCGCCAGCGCCGGCGTTGGCACAGCCACGCCCGCGCAGGCACCGAACTCCGGCACGTCGACAGCGCCGGCCACGATCACGGGCGTGCAGATGACCTGCCGCGTCCCGATCAACATCGACGGCCAGCAGGAGCAGCACGACGGGATCAAGGCCACGCTCGACGTCAGCAGCGTCGCTCCGACCCACGTCCCGGTGGGCGACCCCGTCGTCCTCCAGCAAGTCCAACTCCGGATCACCTTCGGTGGTGATTTCATCGGTGAGCGGTTCCGCCAACTCGACGCCCATCTCGTGACCGGTCAGCTCCTCGGCGGATTTGTCGGCTCGACCTTCGACGGCGCGCCTCAAGCTGACCACCGTTGACGTGGTCAAGCCTGTGACCTACCAGCCCGGCGACCGTCCCACCACACCGCACGAGCCCGGCGACGCCGGCACGCCGAACCAGCCCGGTAACCAGGAGACCGGGGCAGCACCGGCAGCTCCCGCGAACACCGACGGCCACCAAACGCCTGACGGGAAAGCCGGCCACGTGGCGGCCGCCAGCGCCCAAGGCCAACCAGCCGAACTCGCCGCGACCGGCGCGAACACGCTGGGTGTCCTCGGCCTCGGCTTGGCCGCGCTACTCGTCGGCACCGCAGCGGTCGTTCTGAGCAAGCACCGGAGCACCACCAGCTGACTTGATCGACAAAAGCGAGGCCTGGGAACTCCGGCAAGGAGTTCCCAGGCCTTCGCCAAACCCGCGGCGACAGAGTGCGCCCGCCCGGCCCCGTATCTGCACGCGACCACGAAGTGCCATGGTGCGGAACTCCGTCAGTCGAGCCTCGTCTGCTTTGACCTGCGAGAAGGCCGCCACCATCGGCGCTGGTCGCGATCGCGTTCCGCGCATGTTCCGCACCTGACAGCTCTCAAAGATCGTGAAGCTCTTGCGGCGGCCGCCGCAAGAGCCAGTCGGCATCGAGGTCCAGCGCTGCGCGGGCCCACGTGCCACCGTCGTCCCACAGCTACAGGCCGCTGCTGGTACGCCGTACTGACCTCGAGCAGGCAACAGGCGGCACCCACAGCGGAAGCGTGCCCGGCTGGGTGGCCGCTGCGTTCCATCTGATCGAGTCGCCGGCGTGTAGCTGATTCAACGCAAAGTGACAGTGCGGCTACACTCACCGCCCGCAGATCGCTAGCCGGGTTCTGCATCGACGACCAGAGAGCGCCACGCTGCCTACCCCCGGTGGTGTGGCAGATCGGACGCCTGTGGGCTGCTCGCACGCCGAAGGATGCCCCCTCTTCCCACTGCTCCGCGCAAGCCTGGGCGGATGGCGCCACTACTACTGCGACAGTGAGATCGCCTGGCGCGACTGTGCGCGCTACAAGCTGGCAATCACCGGCCAACCCGTGCCGATCGCGCTGCTCCCGAACGGGCACGCCCCGCAACACCTGCGAAGCGCTGCCGACGCCGACCGGCCCAGCACGGCGGAGCCGAGACAAGCACCAGGGCACGCCCCGCCGACACGGCTCGATTCCGGGGCACCGGAGACCACGGTGCCGATGTCACCGTTCGCACCGGCACCGGCCCAGCCGTCAGCACCCGCACAGGTCCCACAGTCTCCGGGGACCCCACCGGCCGGATCAACGCGACGTGCGCGGCAGGCGCCGGACTCAACGCACCGCTGGTGGACCCGACTCGCCGATTGGATGAGAGACCCCGCATGAGCGACTACTGGCCCTGGTGGGCGGGCGCGGTCGGGCTCGCACTCGTCACCATCAACTACACCCTCACCACCGACCGGTCCTTCGGGGTCTCCTCGGCGTGGGACCGCGTCGTGCACTGGCGGGCCGAACGCGACATCGAACGGCTGGACGCCCAGTTCACCGACGACCGTGCCCTCGCCGACGCTCTCGCCGCGGCCACCGCCGAGCAGTTCGGTACCCACCCTGAAGGGCCCACCCCACCACACGCCGCCCGCGCGGACGCGCGGGCACATGGCCAGGACGCCGAGCCGACGGCGGCTGAGCAGGCCCCGGCCGCGAGCCAGCGCCCAGCACCGCTGGTCACCCAGGCCGCCCTGCTCCTGTCGATCTTCCTCGGCGGATGGGTAGCGGCAGTGACCGCCGGCCGATTCCAGCTCCGCCTCGACATGGGCGACGGTTTCCGCCAGCTCGTCACCAACTCCCCGACCACCATGATCGCCGTGTTGTTCGGTGGAGGTGTACTCGTCGGCTTCGGCACCCGCCTCGCCGGAGGATGCAGCTCCGGTCACGGACTCAGCGGATGCGGGCGGCTGCGCCCGGTCAGCATCCTCGCGACCGCCGTCTTCTTCGGCACCGCCGTCCTCGTGTCGTTCCTGCTGTGGAAGGTGATCTGATGCGCACCCGGGGCGGGATTCTCCTCGCCAACATCATCGCCGGGCTGGCCCTCGGCTTCACCGTCGCCAACATCGGGTTCGGCGACTACACCCAACTGAACCGCATGTTCACCTTTCAGGACCTGCGGATGTTCCTTTCCTTCGCCGGCGCCGTGGCGATCATCGTGGTGGTGTTCGCCCTGGTACGGGTCCGCCGCACAGCAGGGCGCATCCACGCCGGCGTGATCCCCGGCGCGGTGCTGTTCGGCACCGGCTGGGCGCTCTCGGGCGGATGCCCGGCGATCCCCATCATCCAAGTCGCCAGCGGATACCTGCCCGCGCTCGTCACGATCGCCGGCGTCATCGTCGGCATCCGGCTCTGCCGCTGGGCCAACGCCAGGTATTTCCACCTCGACCGCGGTTCCTGCGG
>DASYMV010000329.1:0-16332 GCA_036008865.1 Pseudonocardiaceae bacterium
CAAGGAGGTCCAGCTCGAACTGCGCCGGATCACCACCAACCACCATCAGACCGCTGTCGCGGTGAGGTCGCTCGAGAACCAGGTTCGGGTGCTGGTCACCGGACTGCGTGCCGCCGGCCAGTTCGGTTCCGCAGATCCCGACCAGTGGGCGGCTGACCACCAGTCGTCGATCGACGACGTCCGCAAGGCCAACTTGCTGCGGCCTGCACTGCTGACCGCGGAGCGGAAGGCGGAACTGAATCGCCGCATCGACGAGGCGGCCAAGGCACGACACGAGTTCGACGACCACCTCCGGCGGGCGTTGAAGGCGGCGGAGGCGCTCGCGAACCACACCGCGACGGCCGACTCCGTGTGGCTTCGTGCTGGGGCCGACTGGCGGGCGTCGGCGAAGGTGGTCGCGACGATCGGCCCGAAACTGCCCGCAATCGCCGAGGACGGCGCACGGGCCCACGCGGAACTCGCCGACGCGCTGGCCGCGGATGCCGCAAGTGAGGCCGAACTCCGCCAGGGCGACGAAGCGTGGTCGGCGATCCTGGCCGACGTCCGCTCTCGGTTGCGCGAAGCGGTGGATTCGAACCGCCTGCTCCCCGCGTGGTTCGACAGCGCTCTTGGGGCCGGCAAGCCGCCACGGGACTACGAGCACTGGCTCGACACCGCGGCACGGGTCGTGAGCCACCGCTGGGTGTTCGCCGTGACCGATCAGCAGCATGCGCTGGGCGCGCGCCCAGCGGAGCCCGGTCTGCAGCAGACGCTTCACGACCGGCTCGTCAGCGACTGCGAGGCCCGCCGCGGATGAACGACGACGTCCCGCCACCTGACGGCGACGGGGCGTCGTGACAGGTGTGGGAGCTCAGTGGTCTTCGCCGCGCGCGATGGCGTCCTTCAGCCGCTGGTAGGAGCGCTTGACCTCGGTCTCGGCCTCGACGCGGCCCACCCAGCTGGCGCCTTCCACGCTCTTGCCCGGCTCCAGGTCCTTGTAGACCTCGAAGAAGTGCTGGATCTCCAGCCGGTAGAACTCGTTGAGGTGGTGGATGTCGCGCAGGTGCTCGCTGCGCGGGTCGTCCGCCGGCACGCAGAGCAGCTTGTCGTCGCCGCCCTTCTCGTCGGTCATGCGGAACATGCCGATCGCGCGGGAGCGGATGAGGCAGCCGGGGAAGGTCGGCTCCTGGACGATCACCAGAGCGTCGAGCGGATCGCCGTCCTCGCCCAGGGTGTCGTCGACGAACCCGTAGTCCGCCGGGTACTGAGTGGCTGTGAACAGGGTGCGGTCCAGCCGGATGCGCCCGGTCTTGTGGTCCATCTCGTACTTGTTGCGGAGACCCTTGGGGATCTCGATGGTGACGTCGAACTCCACTGCGGTCCTCGCTCGTCTAGTGCGTTGTCGTGCGGGTTGCGATGCCTCCCGCCGTTACGCCACTAGTGTGGACCACGACGCCGGATCGGCCTGCATCGAAGCGGCTGGTGAACAGTGTGAGATTACCCGTAATGATCTGCGGAGGACTGCGTGCCGGACGAGCCGTCGTGGCCCACGGTCGATGACGACGTCGACGAGGTTGTTGATCAGGAACCTTCGACCGTCCAGGTGACCAGGCCGAGAACACCCCAACCGCCGCCCGTGCGGGCCCGCCCGGCCGATCCGCCGACCATGCGCATCCCGATCACCAGGCTCGGGCCCGAGCCCGTCGCGGTCGAGCGGGTACCCGAACCGGAGGATCACGCCGACCTGCAGCGCGTCGAGCCGGACGAGCCGGGGCGTCGCAGACGCAAGCCCTTGTTACTGGTCGGATCCCTGATCGCGGTCGTCGCACTCGCTGCGGCCGCGATCTTCGCTGCCAGCACCCACGGCTGGTTCACCACGACTCCGACGGCCATCACCCAGGCGCCGCCGGAGCCCGCCTCCGTCACGCCGGTCGTCCGCGCGGTCGGCGAGGACGCACCCGTGCCGAGCGCCCAGGGCGTCAAGGCCGCGCTCGCCGGACCTGCCGCCAACGGCCTGCTCGGCACACTCACCGGCGCGGTCGTGGATCCCGCCACGGGCACCGTGCTGTGGCAGCAGGCGGACACGACGCCGCTCACCCCGGCGTCCACGCTCAAGATCCTCACGTCCGCGGCGGCGCTCCTGGCGCTGGAGCACACCGACCAGCTCAGCACCAAGGTGGTCGCAGGTCCGCAGCCGGGCACGGTCGTGCTGGTCGGTGGTGGTGATCCGACGCTGTCGTCACTGCCGGCGGGCACGAACACCGTCTATCCCGGCGCGGCGACGCTGGACGACCTGGTCGCCCAGGTCAAGGCCAACAGCGGCGGCACACCCGTCACCCAGGTCATCTTCGACGTCAGTCGGTATTCCGGCGATGTCATGGCTCCCGGCTGGGAGCCCAGCGACGTGCAACTGGGCTCCATCGCGCCGATCGTGCCCGTGATGATGGACGGAGGCAGGCAGAAGCAGACTGACCCGGATTCGCCGCGAACCGGGAGCCCCGCACAGGCCGTTGCCGGCGAGTTCGCCAGGCGCCTCGGCGTGTCCGCGGTCTCGCAGGGGTCCGCACCCGCGAACGGCAAGGTGCTCGGCGAGGTGAAGTCGGCCCCGGTGGAGCAGCTGGTGGACAACCTGCTGCAGATCTCGGACAACGTGCTCGCCGAGGCCATGGCACGCCAGATCGCCGAGGTCAGCGGTGGTGAAGCGTCCTTCGCGGGCGGCGTGAAGGCGGTGCGCGACGTCCTGACCAAGAACGGCTTCGACCTGACCGGCGCCGAGTTGGCGGACGGCAGTGGGCTGTCCACGGCCGACAAGATCCCGGCTCGCCTGCTCGCGCAGATCCTCTCCGTCGCGGCCAAGCCGGATTCGAGCGATCCGCGCACGGCGAAGCTCCGGCCTCTCCTGACCGGCATCCCGGTGGCCGGAGGCAGCGGCACGCTGGCGGCGCGCTACGGGAACGGGCCGTCCGCCGCGGGCAAGGGCTGGGTGCGGGCCAAGACGGGCACGCTCACGAACGTGAACTCCCTCGCCGGTGTGGTGGTCGACCGCGCCGGTCGTGTGCTGGTGTTCGCATTCATGTCCAACAGCCCCCAGAACATGGACGCCGTGCGTGAGGCGCTCGACACCCTCGCGACAACCCTGCGCGGCTGCGGGTGTTCGTAATTCGCCCCGCGCAGGTAGCGATTCGCCCCGCGCAGGTAGCGTCGGAAGTGTGAACGCGGCGACGCAGGCCCGTGTGGCGCGAGCGGGCGAGGGCACGACACCAGTGGACTGGGAGCTGGCCGCATCGACGGCTGCGCGCCTGGTCCGTCCGGGACCGGTGGTTCCGCGCGCGGAAGCCGACATCGCGGTCAGCAGATTGCGCGAGTTGGCAGGCACCGCCGAGGTGCACGTCCGCGAGCTGACGGGCCTGGGTGAGGGGCTGCCGCTGCTGCCCGGCGAGGTCGTCGACCGTCCCGCCTGGATCAGGGCCGCTGTGCAGGGTCTGGCCGCACTGACCGATTCCGCGCTGCCCCGCACGTCGGGCGCGCTCGGCGGGGTCCTCGCGGGCACCGCCGGTGTGCAGGCGGGCGTTGTGCTGTCGTTCCTCAGCGCGCGGGTGCTCGGCCAGTACGACCCGTTCGGTCGGACCGACCAGCCCGCAGGACGCCTTCTGCTCATCGCGCCCAACATCGTCGGTGCGCAGCGGGCGCTCGAGGTGCCGGCCGAGGACTTCAGCATGTGGGTGTGCCTGCACGAGTGCACGCACCGCCTGCAGTTCACCGCGGTTCCGTGGTTGCGCGACTACTTCGCCGCTCAGGTCGCAGAACTGTTGTCCACCATGGACGGTTCGACGTCAACCTCGCTCGGGCGTCTTCCCGAGGTGCTGCGCGAGTTCCGGCAGCGGGTGCGCTCCACCGACGGCCCGGTCGGGCTCGTCGAGTTGCTGCAGACACCGGAGCAGAAGGTCGTGCTCGACAGGCTCGTCGCGATGTCGACGCTGCTGGAAGGCCACGCGGACCACGTGATGGACGCCGTCGGCCCCTCGGTCGTCCCGTCGGTGAGCATCATCCGCAGCCGGTTCACCGCGCGTCGCAAGGGTGGCGGCCTGCTCGATCGGGTGCTGCGGACGCTGCTGGGGGTCGAGGCCAAGGTGCGCCAGTACGCCGAAGGGGCCGCCTTCACGCGGCACGTCGTCGCCGAGGCGGGGATGACCGGCTTCAACCGCGTGTGGACCTCACCTGAGACACTGCCGCTGCGCGACGAGATCACCGACCCCGCCGCCTGGCTGCGCCGCGTCGCACCGTGAACGGTCCCCATCCCGCAGTGGCGGCGGTGCGGACCGCCGTCAAGCGGTTCCTCGCAGGTGCTGGCAAGCACCTGACCTGCGGAGAGATCGCCGTCGCGGTGTCCGGTGGAGCCGATTCGCTCGCTCTGGCGGCCGCGACCGCGCACGTCGCGCGCCGCTTCGACCTCCGCGTCCGCGCCCTCGTGGTCGACCACGGCCTGCAGGAGGGCTCCGCGGAGGTGGCGACGACGGCTGCGGACGTCTGCACCGGGCTGGGCCTGGATGCGCGGGTGCTACCGGTTCGGGTGGAGGGTCCAGGGGGCCCGGAGGCCGCGGCTCGGCGCGCCCGGTACGCGGCGCTGCGTCCGGCCGACGGGCTCGTGCTGCTCGGCCACACCAGGGATGATCAGGCCGAGACCGTGCTGCTCGGGCTGGGACGGGGCTCCGGGCCGCGTTCGATCGCCGGGATGCGGCCGCTCGACCCGCCGTGGGGGCGCCCGCTGCTGAACGTGTCGAGGGCCACGACTCACCAGGCCTGCGAGGCGTTGGGACTGAAGCCGTGGATCGACCCGCACAACTCGGATCCGGCGTTCACCCGGGTGCGGTTGCGCACCGAGGTGCTGCCGATCATGGAGGACGTCCTGCAGGGCGGTGTCGCGGAGGCGCTGGCCCGCACAGCCGCTCAGCTGCGCGAGGACAGCGAGGCGCTCGACGAGGTCGCCGAGGAGTTCACCGGCGACGCGCGCGACGTGAGTGCCCTGGAGGGGCTGCCGGCGGCGCTGCGGCGCAGGGTGCTCAGACGTTGGCTGCTCGACGAAGGCGTCCCGGAGCTCTCGGACCCGCAACTGCGGGACGTTGACGCGCTCGTCGGCAACTGGCGAGGACAGGGTGGAGTCTGGTTGCCCGGCGGCTTTGTGGCTCGTCGCGCGCATGGCAGGCTTCACGTCGATGTGAATCAGGAATGACAGAGGGGATCGTCCGTGTACGACGGAGACATCGCCTCCGTGCTCATCACCGAGCAGGAGATCCGCGACAAGGTCACCGAACTCGCGAAGCAGGTAGCGGCTGACCACCCGGAGGACGGCGGTTCCGACCTCGTGTTGATCACCGTGCTCAAGGGTGCGGTCATGTTCATGACCGACTTGGCCCGCGCGCTGCCCGTGCCGGTGCAGCTCGAGTTCATGGCGGTGAGCTCCTACGGCTCATCGACCTCGTCGTCGGGGGTGGTGCGGATCCTGAAGGACCTCGACCGCGACATCGCCGACCGCGACGTGCTGATCGTCGAGGACATCATCGACTCGGGCCTCACGCTGTCGTGGCTGCTCAAGAACCTGGCTTCGCGCAAGCCTCGCTCGCTGCAGGTGTGCACGCTGCTGCGCAAGCCCGACGCGGTGAGGGTCGAAGTGCCGGTCAAGTACGTGGGCTTCGACATCCCCAACGAGTTCGTCGTCGGCTACGGCCTCGACTACGCCGAGCGCTACCGCGACCTGCCCTACATCGGCACGCTGGACCCGAAGGTCTACTCGGCCTGACGCGCTCGTCGGCCCGCAGCGGAAGTCCTTCCCGTCGCGGGCCGACAACGGGGCGAAGCCCTAGCAGTTGGGGCGGCAGCGTCGCTGGCTGATCGCGTCCAGCAGCACCGTCTTGATGTCCTCCGGCCGCAGCGCCTGGTAGGCCTTGCCGCCGGTCGCCCCGGCGATCTGGCGCAGCGCGTCCATGTCCGCTTCCTGCGTCAGCCCGATCATGATCATCGGAATCGGTTTGGCGGGGTCGGCCTCGCGCTTCAACGTGTCGATCAGCGACTTCTGGTCGATGCTGGAGATGTCATCGTTCTTGCCGTCGGTGATCAGCACAACCGAGTTCACCTTGCTCGCGTCGTAGTTCTCCTTCACCGTCCGGAACGCCGCCAGCGCCGTGTCGTACAGCGCCGTGCCACCGTCGACGAGCTTCGGCAGCTTGGACGCGCCCTGCTCCAGCGCGCTTCTGCGCGTCACGCCCTTGATCGGCTCTCCCAGTGGTCCGATCGACACGAGTTCGATCCAGTCGTTCGGCGGCTTCTTGTTCGTCGAGAACGCCCACAACCCGATCTGCGTCGTGTCCGGCCACATGCGCAGCGCCGTCAACGCGGCTCCGGTCGCGACGCCGATGCGGGTCTGTCCGTCCGTGCCCGTCCCCAGCATCGAGCCGGAGACGTCGATGACGCAGAGCAGCCTCGCGTCGAGGCTGATCGCGCCCCACGTGCGCAGCAGCTCGGACACCTGCTCAGCGGGCGGAGGCCTCATCAGCACGACGTCCCGAGGCTGCACACCGTCGTTCTCGGACACATTGCTCGACGGCTTTCCGTCGACACCGCGGAAGCCCGCGTCGGCGAACCGCGTGGCCGTCTGCGCTGAACGGAGCACCCGCTCGAAGTCGTCCGCCGCGCTCGACACACCGACCGGCTCGCTCGTCCTGGTGACCCTGACCAGTGGGAAGTCGAAGCTGAGCGTGCCTTCTGCCGGGTAGGAGGCGAGCACACCCTTCTCCTGGGCCGCGCGGTTGTTGGCCACGATCGACTGCTCGGAGGCGGTGAACACCGGTGCGGTGTCGGCGCCGGTCGACACCTTTCTGAACGCGTCACGCACCGACGGCAGCGCGTTGCGGCCGACCCGGAACAACGCGTCGATCAGTTCGGGCTTCGGCGTGCCGTCGGCGTTGCCGAACAGGGTGCGGATCACCGCGAGCGTGGCGAGGCCCTCGGTCGAGAGAGTCGGGTCGCTCAGCGCCACTTGTGCGCCGGGCTCGACGACCTTCCTCCAGCTCACCGACGAGGTGCCCAGCTTGCTGAGCGCCTTCTCGGACCCGGCGAGCACGAGGGGCGAACTCGCGAGCGACCCCTTGCTCTCCAGCTTGGGCGCATCGCCGCCGACGTCGACCGCGCCCTTCTGCGCCTCGGCCACCCACATCGAGGAGTCCGGGATCCACAGCGCCGGCGGGTTGATGCGCGCGGTGGGCAGTTCGTGCGCCATGTCGGCGGCGGCGCGCGACTCGACCTGCACCTGGACGCACTTGCCGCCGACCATCGGCCGGGTGCCCTGGTAGTCGTCGGCCGCCCGCCGCACCACCTCCTCGGTCGCCGGCGCGGTGGCGATCTTCAACTGCAGCGTCCCCGAGCAGTCCGGCCCAGCGGTCGCACGCAGCGCGACGACCGTCACGCCAACGACCGCGATGACGCCCACCAGGGCGCTCACGGGGACCGCGACGCGTTTCAGGAGACCGGAAGTCTGATGGCGAGGAGACATACCGTTGTCACCTTCAGTTGGATGTTCACTCTTCGGAGTGGGCGGAGAACGGTCAGTCGAGAGCAGAGGATGTCAGGCGGCACATGTTGCGCAGATCCGCCTGGCCCAAGTCACTCTGCGGAGTGAAAAATTCCTGTACAACTGATGGACGACGAACGCTCGCAGACGCCACGGGTCTCCCCAGCGGCCATTCGGCGACCGGCTACGACCAGGTGGAAAACCGGATCGCACTCGGGAGGCGGCCGCCGAGGCCGGACCCATCGGTGTGGACGCCCCCACTGAGCTGGCAATTCACCGATCGCGACCGGCATGGCCGAACTGAAATCTCCTGATCAGCCGTGTCGGGTGTCACTGTGGGAACACCGGAGCGACGCCGTCCGTTGGTCCCACAGACGCACAACCGGTCCGATTGCTCCCATTGGGTTCGTTCCCGTAGAGCGGTTGGGTTCGCCCCCGAGCGGTAGTCTGGTCGGACGGGTGTGCCCGTGAACGGGAGCGGTGGGTCCACCACCACCCGACATGCAAGTCAGGGAGGGTCGAGGCCGCCCGACGGCCGTAAGTGAATGGACCGCAAGCGCCTGCTTCGCAACCCGCTGCTGTGGATCGTGGCGGTGTTGCTGCTCTACTACGCCTTCACCGTGCTCTTCGACGACACACGGGGGTACTCCCCTGTGAAGACGTCCCAAGCGCTCCAAGTCGTGCGCGAGGGCAAGGTCAAAGAAGCCACGCTCGAAGACAAAGAGCAGCGCATCAAGCTGACCCTCAACGACGGACAGTCGTTCGAGGGGCACAACCGCCTGATCACGCAGTACCCGTCCAGCGCCACCGACGACGTGTTCAAGACATTGGACACGGCACCCAACAAGCCGACCTTCGAGACCAAGGTCAGCCAGGACTCGTTCCTGACGCAGATGTTGCTGTACCTGGTCCCGCTCGGCCTGCTGCTGTTGCTGCTGATGTGGATGATGAACAACGCCCAGGGCGGCGGCAACCGGGTTCTCAACTTCGGCAAGTCCAAGGCCAAGCAGCTGTCGAAGGACATGCCGAAGACCACCTTCTCCGACGTCGCCGGTGCTGACGAGGCCGTCGAGGAGCTGCAGGAGATCAAGGACTTCCTGGAGAGCCCCGGCCGCTACCAAGCACTCGGTGCCAAGATCCCCAAGGGCGTCCTGCTCTACGGTCCTCCCGGAACCGGTAAGACGCTGCTGGCCCGTGCCGTCGCGGGTGAGGCCGGCGTGCCGTTCTACTCGATCTCCGGTTCGGACTTCGTCGAGATGTTCGTCGGTGTCGGCGCCTCCCGCGTCCGCGACCTGTTCGAGCAGGCCAAGCAGAACGCGCCGTGCATCATCTTCGTCGACGAGATCGACGCCGTCGGTCGGCACCGCGGTGCCGGTCTCGGCGGTGGTCACGACGAGCGGGAGCAGACCCTCAACCAGCTGCTCGTCGAGATGGACGGCTTCGACTCGCGCGGCGGGATCATCCTGATCGCGGCGACGAACCGCCCGGACATCCTCGACCCGGCGCTGCTGCGTCCTGGCCGCTTCGACCGGCAGATCCCGGTGTCCGCACCGGACCTCAAGGGCCGCCAGCAGATCCTGCGCGTGCACTCCAAGGGCAAGCCGCTGGCACCGGACGCGGACCTCGACGGGCTCGCCAAGCGCACCGTCGGCTTCTCCGGCGCGGACCTGGCCAACGTGATCAACGAGGCCGCGCTGCTCACCGCACGCCAGAACGGCCATGTCATCACGGGCGCCTCGCTGGAGGAGTCCGTGGACCGCGTGATCGGCGGTCCGGCTCGCAAGAGCCGGATCATCTCCGAGAAGGAGAAGAAGATCACCGCGTACCACGAGGCGGGCCATGCGCTCGCCGCGTGGGCGATGCCGGACATCGACCCGGTCTACAAGGTCACGATCCTCGCCCGCGGCCGCACGGGTGGTCACACCCTGTCCGTGCCGGAGGAGGACAAGGACCTGATGACCAGGTCCGAGATGATCGCCCGGTTGGTCTTCGCGCTGGGCGGCCGCTCCGCCGAGGAACTCGTGTTCCACGAGCCCACGACCGGTGCGTCCAACGACATCGAGCAGGCGACCAAGATCGCTCGTGCGATGGTCACCGAGTACGGCATGACCGCCCGCCTCGGCGCGGTCAAGTACGGCCAGGAGCAGGGCGAGCCCTTCCTCGGTCGCTCGGCCGGCCGCCAGGCGGACTACTCGCTCGAGGTCGCGCACGAGATCGACGAGGAGGTGCGCAACCTCATCGAGGCCGCGCACACCGAGGCCTACGAGGTGCTCAACACCTACCGGGACGTCCTCGACGACCTCACGCTCGAGTTGATCGAGAAGGAGACCCTGCACCAGAAGGACCTGCGGCGAATCTTCGCAAGGGTGGAGAAGCGGCCGCGGATCACGAAGTTCAACGACTTCGGCGACCGCACGCCGTCGGACATCCCGCCGATCAAGACCCCGGGTGAGCTCGCTCGGGAGCGTGGCGAGCCGTGGCCGCCGATCGTCGAGGACGAGGAGGAGCCGACCCCGGTCGCGACCCTCCCCGGTGCCCAGGACACCCCTGGCGGTCCGCCGCACACGGAGGCCCCGGTGCCGAACGGTTCGTCCCCGAGCCCGAATCCGTACGCGACGCCGAAGCCGGCGAACCCGTCCGGGCCGCCGAACTACGGTGCGCCGCCCGGATGGACCCCGGCGACGGCTCCGGGCGGCCAGTCGGGCCAGCAGTGGCGTTCGTCGTGGGAACCGAAGCCGCAGGACGAGCCCAGCGAGTCCGAGGCCGGTCAGCGGAACTTCGACAACGACCCGGACAACCACAAGTGACAGAGATCACCAATTCGGTGGACGCCGGCCTTCTCGGAAACGGGGAGGCCGGCGTCGCCGCACGTCGGACCTTCGACCAGCTCCGCGCCGAGCGCGCAGTGCGCGAGCTGTTGCTCGCGTGCGGTGAGGACCCGGATCGCGAAGGGTTGAAGGACACGCCCGCGCGGGTCGCCCGCGCGTATCGCGAGCTGTTCGCCGGGCTCTACACGGATCCGGACAGCGTGCTGGCGAAGACCTTCGACGAGAGCCACGAGGAACTCGTCCTGGTCACCGACATCCCGATGTTCAGCTTCTGCGAGCACCACCTGCTGCCGTTCCACGGCGTGGCTCACGTCGGGTACATCCCGAACGAGCACGGCAGGGTCACCGGCCTGTCGAAACTCGCCCGGCTGGTCGACCTGTACGCCAAACGGCCCCAGGTGCAGGAGCGATTGACGTCGCAGGTCGCCGATGCGCTGGTGCGCAGGCTCGATCCACGCGGTGTGATCGTCGTCGTGGAGGCCGAGCACCTCTGCATGGCGATGCGGGGCGTGCGCAAGCCCGGCTCGCGCACCACCACCTCAGCGGTGCGGGGACTCCTGCGCAGTTCCGCGTCCTCTCGCGCGGAGGCGATCGAGCTGATCAGGGGCCGGTTGAGGTGACTCTGCCCAGGCCAGGCCGCTGTGTGGTGATGGGCGTCCTGAACGTCACCCCCGACTCGTTCTCGGACGGCGGTCGCTACCTCGATCACGCCGACGCGGTGGCGCACGGCGTCGCCATGCACGCACGGGGTGCTGATCTGATCGACGTGGGCGGTGAGTCAACCCGTCCCGGCGCCGATCGCGTCGCGCCGGACATCGAGGCCGCACGGGTCGCGCCGGTGATCCGGTCCCTCGTCGCCGAGGGCGTCGGGGTCAGCGTGGACACCATGCGGGCCGAGGTCGCCAGGGCCGCCCTGGAGGCCGGGGCGACGATCATCAACGACGTGTCCGGTGGCTTGGCGGACCCGAACATGGCCAAGGTCGTCGCCGAGGCCGACGTGCCGTGGATCCTCATGCACTGGCGCGGGCACAGCACGGAGATGGACTCGCTCGCCGTGTACCGCGACGTCGTCCTGGACGTGCGGGACGAACTGCGGGCGCGTGTGGACGCCGCCTTGGCCGCCGGTGTGCGCGAGGAGAACATCGTGCTCGATCCGGGCCTCGGCTTCGCCAAGCGGGCCGAGCACAACTGGCAGTTGCTCCACCGGCTCGACGAGTTGCTGGACTTGGGTTTCCCGGTGCTGATCGGCGCGTCTCGCAAGCGTTTCCTGGGCAGCCTGCTCGCCGGACCCGACGGCGTGCCCCGGCCGCCTGACGGCCGTGAGGGGGCCACCGCCGCGGTGTCGGCTCTGGCGGCTGTCGCGGGAGCGTGGGGAGTGCGAGTGCACGACGTGGACCGCACCCTGGACGCCGTGGCCGTTGCCGGCGCTTGGAGGAACGCGTGACCGCCGACGTGGTCGTTCCCGCGGAGGGGGCGGCGTGACCGACCGGATCACGTTGACCGGCTTGAAGGTGCGCGGACATCACGGGGTGTTCGAGCACGAGAAGCGCGAGGGGCAGGACTTCCTGGTCGACATCAGCCTGTGGCTGGACCTCGACAAGGCAGCCGAGACGGACGACCTGAACCACACCGTCCACTACGGCGAGCTGGCCGAGCGCGCGGCTGCCGTCGTCGGCGGCGAGCCCTACGACTTGATCGAGACCGTCGCCGGGAAGATCGCCGATCTCGTGATGGAGGACGACCGGTTGCACGGTGTCGAGGTGACGATCCACAAGCCGTTCGCGCCGATCCCGCTGGAGTTCTCCGACGTCTCGGTGACGATCCGCCGCACCCGCCGTGCCGTGCTCGGGGAGCTGGGCGAGCGTGACTAGGGCGGTCCTGTCGATCGGCTCGAACCTGGGGGACCGGCTGGGTCACCTCCAACTCGCGGTGGACGGGTTCGCCGACGTGCTCGTCGCGGCTTCGCCGGTGTACGAGACCGCGCCCTGGGGCGTGCTCGACCAGGACGACTTCCTCAACGCCGTGCTGATCGTCGAGTCTCCGTCGGTGGACGAATGGGGCTGGCTCAGGCGCGGCCAGGATCTGGAGCGCGACGCCGGACGCGTGCGGGAGCGGCACTGGGGGCCGCGCACACTCGACGTGGACGTGGTCACGGTCGACGGCGTTGTCTCGAGTGATCCTGAATTGCTCCTTCCGCATCCCGGTGCGTATGAGCGCGCCACCGTGCTGATCCCCTGGATGGACGTCGACCCGACTGCCGTGCTTCCGGGCCGCGGATCGGTGCCGGAACTGTTGTCGCAGGTCAGCGTGGAAGGTGTGCGGCGACGCGACGACCTTTCACTGATCGTTCGTGGAGATGCGAATCGCGGATGACGCGAAGCCGCCCGTACGGGTGGCGCTTTCCCCGTTCTCAGTCTCACGGGGGCGAGCGAGTCGAATGCGCGCGAGCGGATGGTCGTGCGGAGCACGGCACCGTGGCGGCGGCGGTGCGTGCGTCGAACGGGCTCACCTGTTCGGGGCCCTCAGGTGACCCTCGAGGGCGGCGGCCGGGGCAGGATGGGGGAGTGACGTTCACCAAGCCACGTGATCTGGTGGCCGCGGCGGTCATCGCCGGCGTGCTGGTCCACCTGCTGCTGCGCCTGGCGTACGGGTCGATGCCGCCACTGCCGACGTCAGCGGGTGTGACGCTGCTCGTGATCGCGGTGATCGACCTCGTGCTCGGATTCGTGTTGCGCGCCCGGATCCTCCGCAAGCGGGGCACCCGTCCGGTGCAACCGCTCACCGCCGCCAGGGCCGTCGCGTTGGCCAAGGCGTCCTCCGTGCTCGGCGCCATCATGCTGGGCGCCTGGGCGGCGGTGCTGATCTTCGTGGTACCGGTGCGAGGCCAGTTCTCCGCGGCCGCGAACGACATGATCAGTGCGATCGTCGGCGTGGCCAGCGCAGCGGTGTTGATCGGCGCCGCGCTGTGGCTCGAGTACTGCTGCAAGGCCCCCACGGATCCTCACGAGAAAGACTGAACACCCCCAGGGCAGGTCTCAGTCGGATAACTCCCAGGTACCCTCGGCACCATGAGCGGCCGAGGCGCGTCGACCGAGGACGACCAGGATGATCACGGCCGCGGTTCCGGGCGACTACTGCTAGTAGCTGCACTAGCTCTCGCTCTCGTAGCCGCGGCCGTCCTTGTGCTCAGCGACAACGCGCGCTGGCTCCGTTTGGCCGTGGTGTCCGCGCTGTGGGCCGCTCTGGTCGGTGCGTTCCTCGCCGCCCGTTACCACCGTCAGGTCGCGGAGCGTGACGAAGAGGTCGCAGATCTCCAGTCGGTGTACGAGCTCGAGCTGGAGCGCGAGGTCGCCGCTCGCCGCGAGTACGAGCTCGAGACCGAAGCCGAGGCGCGCCAGCGGGCGCGGGAGGAGTCGCGCGAGGACCTGGAGGCGTTGCGCAACGAACTGCGAGCCCTGCGGGAGAATCTCGAAGCACTGCTCGGTGGTGAGGTCCTCGTCGAGCGGGTCGCCCTGCGAGCCGAGTCCACCAGGATGCGGTCGCTGTCGGACCAGTCGCGGCTCCTGGCCGTCGGCGACAAGCGGGTGCTCACCGCTAGCCCCGCCAAGACCAATCCCGTCAAGGCAGCCCCGGCCAAGCCGCAGGAGAAGAAACCGGCGGCGGATCGCACCGAGCTGATCGAGCGCGTGTACGAGGCCGGTCGCAAGGACGCCGCGCCGCGCCGCGAGCCCGCCCGCCCCGAACCGTCGCGCCCGGAGCCGAACCGCAACGAGGCGGTGCGCCGGGAACCGGTCCGCACCGTGCAGCAGCGGCACCAGCCATCGGTGGTCGTCCGTCGCGACGCCCCGGCCAAGCCGGAGGCCAGGCCCGAGCCTGCCCGCCGTGAGCAGCAGCCCGCACCCGGCCAGCGGGTCAATCGCCCGGAGCCGGCAGAGTCGGATCCGGTGTCGTCCCGGCTCACGACCGAGCGTCCACAGCCACGTCCCGCGGCACCACGCACCCAGGTCGTGCGCCGGCCGGAGCCGCCGGTGCGCAAGCCGGAACCGCCCCGCGCGGAACCGCCTGCCCGCAAGCCGGAACCGCCTGCCCGCAAGCCGGAACCGCCCATGGCCGAGCCGCCCCGGCGCGAACCTGTCGTCGAGCGCACCGAGCACTTCCGTCCCGGCGTCTTCGAGGCGGCGCCGCCGCAGCCCGAGTCTTCGGGTGGGCGTCGTCGTGCCGAGGACCGTCCTGAAGGCAGGCGCAGTGCCCCGGCGGAGCCCGAGGGCGCGCACGCCGATGGGAAGTCCGTCAGCGAGTTGCTCGCTGCCCTGGGTGGCGGGGAGTCGCCGCGGCGCCGTCGGCGTCGCGAGGACTGATCACTTGTCGATGTCGCCGACGACGACGGCGAACGAGCCCAGCACGTGCGGCAGGTCCGCCACCCGTGTTCCGGGCAGCAGCGCGGACAGGGCCTGGACGTTGTTGAACGACGGCGTGCGCAGCTTCAGGCGCCACGGTGTCTTCTCGCCCCGTGAGGCCAGGTGCACGCCGGACGTCCCCAGCGGTGCCTCGACCCAGGTGTAGACCGAGCCTTCGGGAGCCTTGACGGCCTTGGGGAGCCTGAGGTTCACCGGCCCGGAGGGCAGGCGGTCGAGGCACTCGCGGGCGAGACGCATGGATTGGCGGACCTCGTCGGCCAGGCAGCGCACACGCGCCAGGGCATCCCCTTCGGTGCGCACGATCGGCTGCACGTCGAGTTCGCGGTAGGCGGGCAGCGGATCGTCACGCCTCAGGTCGAGGTCGACGCCGGACGCACGGCCGATCGGTCCCGTCACGCCGAGCGCGAGGGCTGATTCCCTTGGCAGCACACCGACTCCGGCCAACCGTTCGTGCGCCGCGGCTTCGGCGATCACATCGATGTCCACGTAGGACAGTGCATCGGCGACCCGGCTCGTCCACCCCGCGGGCACGTCCTCGCGCAGGCCGCCGATCCGGTTCGCCATGAAGTGGATGCGGCCGCCGGACGCCTCTTCCATGACAGCCTGCACGGCCTCACGACCACGCAGCGCGGCTTCGGTGCCCGCGGTGGGCTCTCCGGTCAACTCGCGCGTCAGCGGCGCCAGGAACACCAGGTGGGCCATCAGCCGGTTCAGCTCGCACAGCAGGGCGCGCAGCCACTGTGCTCGTGCGGGCACGTCCATGCCCGTCATCCGCTCCACGGCCAGCGCAACCGCGACCTCGTTGCAGAACGCGGCGAGCCAGTCGTGCCGGTTCGCCAGCGTCAGCACCTGCCGGTAGTCCCTGACCTCGAACAGCTTTTCCGCGCCGCGGTGCAGATGCCCCACCAGGGGCTCGGCCGATGTGATCACCGGATCGTCGCCCTGCACGGTCAGCCGCAGGCGGTACGCGCCGTGCGCGGAGGGGTGCAAGGGGCCGAGGTCGACCACCTGGTCCACGCCGAGGTGGCGGGCCCCGGCTCCAACTCCGACGGTGATCTGCTCGGGCACGTCCCTCATGCTCGCACGCGAACGATGGGAGCTTTCGTTCCGCTGCACGAAACGAAAGCTCCCATCGTCGCGCGTCACGCGCGAGTGATCGCGAACAGGAAACATCCGTGGGAGAGGCTGCGGACCTGGATCACCTCGACCTCGGGGTCGGTGAACAGACGGTGGATGACCTCTTCGCAGCGGTTCGGCAGGGCCAACTCGCCACCGTGGATCTGGCCCTTCGCGTTGTACGCGCGCATCACGCGCGGGGCGATGTGCAGATCCGCCGGGTACTCGTCATTGCGCTCGGGCCCCGCGCACGGCTCGGCGTGGATGAACACAGGGCCGGATTCCTCGTACGGCCCGGCGCCCGCGGAGGGCGTGTAGCGGAACAGCACCACCGCCTCGCCCGGCCTCCTGCGCCGCGTCAGCGGGAATGGCGTGCACGTGGAACTTCGTCAACGTGGATGTCACGGATCAAGTGTTGGTGTCCGAA
>DASYMV010000330.1:0-2510 GCA_036008865.1 Pseudonocardiaceae bacterium
TGCTACCGGTGGCGGGCTCTCCTCGGGCGCGTTCAGCAGCGCGAAGACCCGGTGCTTCGACGCGATCCCGGACTGCACGAGGTTGGCCAGGTTCGCCACCTGCGACAGCGGCGCGCCGAACTGGCGGGTGTACTGGACGAACGCCTGCGCGCTGCCGATCGACAGCGCGCCGGTGGCCACCTGGATGCCACCGACCACCGCGACCAGCACGTAGCTCAGGTTGCCCAGGAACGTCGTCGCGGGCCCGATCAGTCCACTGAGGAACTGCGCGCGGAACCCCGCCTGGTACACGGCTTCGTTGTGCTCGTGGAAGTCGGGCTCGTCGTGGCTGCCGAAGATCTTGGCCAGCGCGTGGCCGGTGTAGACCTCCTCGACGTGCGCGTTGAGCGCGCCGGTGTGGTCCCACTGCCGCTTGAACAGTTCCTGGGACCTCTTGCCCACGACGCGGACCCCGAGCAGCGACACCGGCAAGGCGGCCATGGCGATAGCAGCCAGCAGCGGCGAGATCCACCACATCACCGCCAGCGAGCCGACTACCAGCAGCGTGGAGTTGAGGATCTGGCTCACCGTCTGCTGCAGCGACTGCGCGATGTTGTCGACGTCGTTGGTGACGCGGCTGAGCACCTCGCCGCGCGACTGCCGGTCGAAGTGCGACAGGGGAAGTCGGGACAGCTTCGCCGCCACCTCCGTGCGCAGCCGTCGCACCGTCCGCTGGACGACCGTCGTGGCCAGCCGTCCCTGCAGGACCCAGCAGAGGCCCGACACGACGTACACCGCGAGCGCGACCAGCAGAACGGGGCCCACCGCGGCGAAATCGCCCTCGAAGACCAGGTCGGTGGCCCGGCCGAGCACGCTGGGTCCGAGCACGTTCAGCGCGATGCTCGTGAGGCCGAGCAGTGCGACCCCGATCAATCCACGCCCGGCGATCACGCGGCGTCCTCCTGGGAGAGCACGATCTCGCGGTAGGTGCCGTTGGTGGTGGCGAGTTCGTGGTGCGTGCCCGCGCCGACGACCCGCCCCTCGTCGAGCACGACGATGCGGTCGGCGTCGCGGATCGTGCTCACCCGTTGCGCGACGACCACGACGGTCTTGTCGCCGATCTCGTGCGCCAGCGCGGCGCGGACGGCCGCGTCGGTCGTGTGGTCCAGCGCGGAGAACGAGTCGTCGAACAGGTAGACCTCGGGGCGGCGCACCAGCATCCGGGCGATGGCGAGCCGTTGTCGTTGTCCGCCCGAGAGGTTCGTGCCGCCCTGGCTGACGGGCTGGTCCGTTGGGATCTCCAGGTGCGCGACCTCCAGAGCCCGCAGGAGTTCCGCGTCGGTGGCGTCGGGCCGCCCGTAGCGCAGGTTCGACGCGACCGTGCCGGAGAACAGGTGGGTCTTCTGCTGCACGAGCCCCACGGTCGCCGCGAGCAGCGCCGGGTCGAGGTCCCGGACGTCCTCGCCGCCGACCAGCACGCGGCCACCGGTGACGTCGAACAGCCGTGGCACCAGGCCGAGCACGGTGGACTTGCCGCTGCCGGTCGACCCGATGATCGCCGTCGTGGTGCCCGGCCGGGCGACCAGGTCGATGCCGCACAGCACCGCCGCTGCGGCGCCGGGGTAGGCGAAGTCGGCGCCGCTGATGTCCAGGTGGCCGGGCTTCTTGAGCCGCCGCACCGGAGTCACGGACGGGCGGATGCTCGGCTCTGCCCGCAGCACCTCGTCGATGCGCTCGGCGCACACCTCGGCGCGGGGCACCGCCATGAACAGCGCGGAGGCCATCATGGCGGAGGTCAGCACCAGCACCAGGTAGCCGAGGAGCGCGATCAGCACGCCGATCCGCACGTCTCGTGCGAACCACACGAGTGGCACGCCGACCACGTTGACCGTCGTGAGCATCAACGGCAGCAGCAACGTCGTCAGCCTGCCCGAGCGGATGGCGACCTCGGTCAGGTCGTCGTTGGCGCGCCCGAATCTGCGCTGCTCGTGCTCGTCGCGCCGGAACGCGCGGATCACCCGGATGCCGGTGATCTGCTCGCGCAGCACCCGGTTCACCACATCGACGCGCTGCTGCACCGTCCGGAACACCGGCCGCGTCCACCGCAGCACGAGGCCGACCGACAGGCCCAACAGCGGAACCAGCGCGAGCACGACGAACGCGAGCCGCACGTCCTGCCCGAACGCCAGCACCACCGCGCCCACGCACAGGATCGGCGCCGCGACCGCCGACGTGGCCAGGGTCAGCACGACCGCCTGCACCTGCTGGACGTCGTTGGTGGTGCGGGTGATCAGCGAGGACGTGCCGAACCGCCCGACCTCGAGCGCCGAGAATCCCCGCACCCGCTCGAACACCGCCGCCCGGAGGTCCCGCCCGACGGCCATCGCGATCCGCGACCCGAGCCGGACGGCCCCGACCGCGCACACCACTTGGACGAGGGTCACCACGAGCATGAGCCCGCCGAACCGGACGATGGTGTCGATGTCACCGCGCACCACACCGTCGTCGATGATCGCGGCGCTGAGGGTCGG
>DASYMV010000331.1:0-7438 GCA_036008865.1 Pseudonocardiaceae bacterium
GCTGCTGCCCGCGACCTACTGGATCGGCTTCACGGTGCTCTCCGTGCTGCTCGCGGTCGGCCTCACGCAGACCGTCCTGAGCCACAAGGGCGGTTCGCTCATCCGCGGGATGGGCGGGAACCGACCGCTGCACCCGAACGCGGTCTACCCGACCGACCGGTTCACCGAACCGCGAACCCCGTAGGCTCGGTTTCCGTGCGCCGAGTTCTGACCCTTCTGCTGGCCTGCGCGGGTCTCGCGCTGGCCGGGTGTTCATCCCCGCCCGATCCCGAGATCACCTTCCACGCGGTGGGGAAGACCGTCGTGCTCAGCCCGACGCAGTACTGCGACATCGGCGTGGAGAACTGCACGGCCCACGCGGACGCCGCGGGCACCCTGCGGGTTCCCAGGGGGAAGCCGCTGCAGATCTCCGTCGACAGCGCCGTGGCGAAGAGCGCGTGGGCCGTCGTGTTCACCTACCGCAACGCGGGCGGCGAGCGACAGCCGGACTCGCGCAGCAAGCTCTTCTCGCCGAACGAGCAGTTCGCGTACACGTTGAAACTGCCCGAGCCGGGCGACCAGCTCGAGAGCGTCGAGATCCAGCAGTACGGACGGCGTATCGAGATCGACGACCAGGGGCAGATCCAGTTCTTCGCCCGCGGCACGTGGGTGCTCTCGGTCGACGACCGAGCCTGACCGTCTCGGGCTGGGCCCGGAAAGGGTGAGTCGGAGCGTCCTTTCCGGGCCCAGAACGAGCAATTACGGGTCGAGCTCCCGCGCGACGGCCCGGACGACCTCGGCGACCAGCTTGGTGTTCTTGCGGTCCGGGTACCGGCCGCGGCGCAAGTCGGGCTGAACCTTCAGCTCGAGCAGCTTGATCATGTCCTCGATCAGACCGTGCAGCTCTTCCGCCGGTCGACGCCTCGCCTCGACGACCGAGGGCGCCGGGTCGATCAGGCGGACGGACAGCGCCTGCGGGCCACGGCGGCCTTCAGCCATGCCGAACTCGATGCGCTGGCCGGCCTTCAATCCCTGGACGCCCGGAGGCAGTGCGGACGCCCGCACGTACACGTCCTCGCCACCGTCCTGCGTGACGAAGCCGAAGCCCTTCTCCGAGTCGTACCACTTGACCTTTCCGGTCGGCACTGCGCTCACCGTTCCTCTGCGTCCACATGACGAACGCGCCCCGGGTGTGCCCAGGACGCGTCCCACCAGAGTAGCCAGAACACCGCTGTCAGGGCACCTCCACTTGCCGCATTAGGCTGATCGCCATGAGCGAAGCCGCATCCCGTCCCAAGCTGCTGCCACTGGCGGTGGCGTTGTTCGGCCTCGGGGTGATCTCGCTCGTCACCGTCTTCGTGCTCTTCGCCACCGGCCACTCGGACCTGCCGGTCTGGCTGAGCGCCGCCGCGTGCCTGCTCGCACCGATCGGCCTGGCGCTCGGCGTTATCAGCGTCGTTCGGGACTCCCGCCGGAAGCGCTGAGCCGTTCCTCGTTGGCGCGCAACCACGCCGGGAATTCGGTCAAGTCGGCCAGGACGACGTCGGCACCTGCCCCGGTGAGTTCCTCGGCGCTGCACGGTCCGCTGGGCACGCCCACCGACTCGGCTCCGGCGGCCTTCGCGCCGCGCACGTCGCCGATGTGATCTCCGACGTAGACCTGCGCACCGTGCAGTTTCAGGGCCTCGGCCTTCCCCACCGCCCACAGCTCACCGAACAGATGATCCACTTCCCAGCCCAGGGCGGTGAGGTGGCGCGCCGCGTTGACCCGGTACTTGCCGGTGACGATCACGACCTGTCCGCCCAGCTCACGAACCGCCGCAAGCGATTGCGCCGCACCGGGAAGTGCGAGCGTCGACGGGATGACGATCTCCGGGTACATCGCCCGGAAACGGGCGACGAGATCCGGGATCTCCTCCTCCGGCACGCCGAACTGGCGGTAGGTCATGTCCAGGGGCGGCCCGAGGTTGGCCGCGAAGTGCTCGCCGTCGAGCGCGTAACCGGTCTCCTCGGCGAGAGCGTTCATCACCGCCGCCATTCCGGGTCTCGGGTCGATGAGTGTCATGTCGAGGTCGAACCCCACGGTCAGCGGCACGTCTGCACCTTACGTGCCGACCGGTTTTACAAAGAGCCGTCACCCGTACAGGTCTTTGACAAAAGTGATCGCTGTGTAAAGCTGAGATCGTGAGCGACGTCACCCCCTTCTCCGAGCGAGCCCGCACCACCATGCGCGGCGAGCTGCTGGAGGCGGCGGCCGACCTGATCGCCGCGCGCGGCTTCCGAGGACTGCGGATGGCCGACGTGGCAACGCGCGCCGGTGTCAGCAGGCAAACCGTCTACAACGAGTTCGGCAACAAGGAAGGGCTGGCGCAGGCCGTGGCACTGCACCGGGCCGCGGAGTTCATCGACGGCGTCGACAGCAGGCTGAGCGCGGCGTCCGAACCGTTCGAGGGCATGCGCTCGGCGATCGACTACACGCTCGACCACGCCGCCAAGGACCGACTCATCTCCTCGATGCTCACGGGGGAGGACGCCGAAGACCTGCTGCCGTTCCTGACCACCAGGGGCCAGCCGGTGCTCATCCCCGCGACCGAGGTGGTGAGCCGCCACGTGCGCCGGAACTGGCCACGGCTGCCGCCGGAGCAGGTGAGCCTCTTCGCCGAGGCCACGGTGCGGCTCACCTTGAGCCACCTGCTCATGCCCAGTGGTGACCGCGACCACGCCGTCGACGCGGTGGTGGGCGTCGCACGGGCAGCACTTCCCCCGCTCGACCCGACGAAGGAGTGACGGCGTGACGATGAACGAGTTGCACCGCAACGGTTTCCACTCGCTGCGCAGCGGCGGATTGAACTGGGACTCGTTCCCGCTGCGGCTGTTCACCAAGGGCAACGCCAAGTTCTGGAACCCGACGGACATCGACTTCTCCCAGGACGCGGAGGACTGGCGCTCGCTCACCGAGGAACAGCGGCGCAGCTCGACGTTCCTGTGCGCCATGTTCATCGCGGGTGAGGAGGCGGTGACCGAGGACATCCAGCCGTTCATGAAGGCGATGGCTTCCGAGGGCCGCATCGGCGACGAGATGTACCTCACCCAGTTCTGCTTCGAGGAGGCCAAGCACACCCAGGTCTTCCGGCTCTGGCTGGACGCTGTGGGGCTGACCGACGACCTGCACCCGTTCGTCGCCGACAACCCCGGCTACCGGCACATCTTCTACGAGGCGCTGCCGGAGTCGCTGCGGCTGCTGGAGTCCGACCCCAGCCCTGCCAACCAGATCCGCGCCAGCGTCACCTACAACCACGTCGTCGAGGGAACCCTCGCGCTCACGGGCTACCACGCGTGGAACAAGGTCTGCAAG
Organism: Pseudonocardiaceae bacterium; assembly: GCA_036008865.1. Taxonomy (GTDB): domain Bacteria; phylum Actinomycetota; class Actinomycetes; order Mycobacteriales; family Pseudonocardiaceae; genus DASYMV01. The sequence continues at coordinate 3,334 of DASYMV010000331.1, forward strand.
ACCAAGGGAATCCTGCCCGGCATGCAGGAGCTCGTGAAGCGCATCGGCGACGACGAGCGCAGGCACATGGCGTGGGGCACCTTCACCTGCCGCAGGCACGTGGCCGCCGACGACAAGAACTGGGAGATCGTCCAGCAGAGCATGTTCGAGCTGCTGCCCCACGCGCTCAGCGCGATCCAGTGGGTCTACGACCAGTTCGACGAGATGCCGTTCGAGATGGACCAGCAGGAGTTCATCACGTACGCGGCCGAGCGGGCGCAGCGGCGGCTCGGCGCGATCGAGTCGGCGCGAGGCGTCCCCGTGGAGCAGATCGACCTGGACTACTCCCCCGAACAGCTCGAGGAGACCTTCGGCAAGGAGGACGCGGCGGCGCTCGCCGCCTCGATGACGGCTCGCTGATTCCTGTTGTCGTGAAGCGGGAGGGGGCGCCGTGTCCGTCATTCGCCCGAAGGCCGCACGCCTGCGGGCGGGAGCGGCACTGCTCGGTCCCGCGTTCGTGGCCGCGATCGCCTATGTCGATCCGGGCAACGTGGCCACGAACACCGCTGCCGGCGCGCGGCACGGGTACCTGCTCGTGTGGGTGGTCGTCCTCGCCAACGTGATGGCGGGCCTGGTGCAGTACCTGTCCGCCAAGCTCGGGCTCGTGACCGGGCGGTCGCTGCCCGAAGCAGTCCGTGACCGGATGCCGCCACCGGTGCGACTGGCCTACTGGGGCCAGGCCGAGATCATGGCGATGGCGACCGACCTCGCCGAGGTGATCGGCGGGGCGATCGCGCTGCATCTGCTCTTCGGCCTGCCGATGCTGCTCGGCGGTGCGATCACCGGGGTGGTGTCGACGGGCTTGCTGCTGGTGCAGGACCGAGGCGGCCAGCGGCCGTTCGAGCGGGTGGTGACCTGCCTGCTGATCGTCATCGCGGCGGGCTTCACCGCCGGGCTGCTCATGTCCTCGCCCTCCGCCGCGGGCACGGTCTCCGGACTCGTCCCCCGGTTCGACGGCGCGGATTCCGTGTTGCTGGCGGCGGGCGTGTTCGGTGCGACGGTCATGCCGCACGCGGTGTACCTGCACTCGGCGCTCGCGCGCGACCGGCACGGCCGCGCCGCCGACCGCGCGCGACTGCTGTCGGCGACGAGGGTGGACGTCGTCCTCGCGATGGTGCTGGCAGGCGCGGTCAACCTGGCGATGCTGCTGCTGGCGGCCTCGGCGCTGCGCGGAGTGCCGGGGGTGGACACGCTCGCCGGCGTGCACGCGGCCATCGGTGACGTGCTCGGCTGCGGTGTCGCACTGCTCTTCGCCATGAGCCTGCTGGCGTCCGGTTTCGCCTCGACCGCGGTGGGCTGCTACGCGGGCGCCGTGGTCATGGACGGCCTGCTGCGGGTGAAGGTGCCGCTGCTGGTCCGGCGGTTGATCACGCTGGTGCCAGCGCTCGTCGTGCTCGCACAGGGCACCGACCCGACGCCGGCGCTGGTGCTGTCCCAGGTCGCGCTCTCCTGCGGCATCCCGTTCGCGCTGGTGCCGCTCGTGTGGCTGACGGCGCGGCGTTCGGTGATGGGCGACGCGGTGAACCATCCCGCTACGACCGCGGCGGCTGTCGTGGTGGCGTCGTTCATCGTCGGGTTGAACGCGGTGTTGCTCTACCTCACGCTGCGGTGAACGCCACACCGAGCGCATCGAGTGCCGTGCACAGGGTCCGCATCACCGCGAGCGTCTCGTCCAGCGGCATCTCGGGGCTCTCGAGGTCACCGGCCCGGATGCGGTCCACGACCTCCTGGGCCTGGTAGGTGTAGCCCGCGCCGTCGATCTCCCTCCGCAGCTCCTCGGGCTCGGCGCCTGCACGGTGCACGGTGACCACCCTCGGCCGGTAAAACGGCTCGGGCAGTTCGATCCGGCCGCGAGTGCCGATGACGACTGCGCTCACCTCCGGGGCGCTGGTCAGCGAACTGCTCAGCAACGCGTGCGCGCCGTCCGGGTAGCGCAGCAGCAGGGCCGCCTCGGCATCGACACCCGTCGGAGCCAGCGAGCCGTGGACCTCGACGGACTCCGGCTCACCGAGCAGCATGTGCGCGAAAGACACGGGGTAGACGCCCAGGTCGAGCAGCGATCCACCGCCCAGTGCCGGGTTCCACAACCGGTCGCCCGGCCGGTACTCGTGGGCGAATCCGAAGTCGGCGCGGATCGTGCGCACATGCCCGATCGCACCGTCGGCGACGAGCTCGCGGACCCGGCGGATCAGGGGGTTGAACCGCGTCCACATCGCCTCCATGAGGAAGAGGCCGCGCTCGCGGGCGAGATCGACCACGTCCTCGGCATCGGCGACGGTCAGTGTGAACGCCTTCTCGCACAACACGTGCTTGCCCGCGAGCAGTGCCGCCCGCGTGACCTCGTGGTGCTGCGCGTGCGGCGTGGCGACGTAGACCACGTCGACGTCCGGATCGGCCAGCAGTTCCCGGTAGTCGCCGTAGGCCCTGGGGATCCCATGCCGTGCCGCGAACTCCTGTGCCTTGGGGAGCAAGCGCGACGACACCGCGAGCACTCGCGCGTCCGCCAGCCGTAGCAGGTCGCCGGTCACGACCTCCGCGATGCCGCCTGTCGCGATTACGCCCCACTGGACCACATCAGCCACGAGCGCACAGCCTAATCGGGCAAGATCGAGGTATGCGGCTGATCCTGAACGTCATCTGGCTGGTGCTGTGCGGATTCTGGATGGCCCTGGGCTACCTCGCCGCCGGAGTCGTCTGCTGCATCCTCATCATCACGATCCCGTGGGGCATCGCGTCCTTCCGCATCGCGAACTACGCGCTCTGGCCCTTCGGCCGCACGGTCGTGGACCGGCCGGACGCCGGCGCGCCCTCGGTGATCGGCAACATCGTCTGGCTCGTCTTCGCCGGGATCTGGCTGGCGATCGGGCACGTCGTCACCGGCATCGCCCTGTGTCTGACGATCATCGGCATCCCGCTCGGCATCGCCAACTTCAAGTTGATCCCGGTGTCACTCGTGCCGCTCGGCAAACAGATCGTCCCGGTCGCCTCGTGAGTTGCGAGGACATGCCTCAGGCGCGCTCGACGGAGACGGCGCCGGCGAGTCCGAGCAGCTCCACGGCCTTCTGCCGCATCTCCACCTTGCGGATCTTGCCGGTGACCGTCATCGGGAACTCCTCGACGACGTGCACGTAGCGCGGGATCTTGTAGTGCGCGAGCTTGCCTGTGCAGAACTCGCGCAGCGCTTCGACGGTGATCGGCTCGACGCCGGGCCTCATCCGGACCCACGCCATGAGTTCCTCGCCGTAGCGCTCATCCGGCACGCCGATCACCTGGGCGTCCAGGACGTCCGGGTGGGTGTAGAGGAACTCCTCGATCTCCCGCGGGTAGAGGTTCTCGCCCCCGCGGATCACCATGTCCTTGATCCGCCCGGTGATGTTGACGTAGTCGTCGTCATCCATCACCGCGAGATCGCCGGTGTGCATCCACCGCGCGGCGTCGATGACCTCGGCCGTCTTCTCCGGCTGTTCCCAGTAACCCAGCATCACCGAGTAGCCCCTGGTGCACAGCTCGCCAGGGGTCCCCCTCGGCACGGTCTGACCGGTCTCCATGTCGACGATCTTGACCTCGAGGTGCGGTCCGACGCGACCGACCGTGGACACCCGGCGGTCCACCGAGTCGTCCGCCCTGGTCTGGGTCGACACCGGTGAGGTCTCGGTCATCCCGTAGCAGATGGACACCTCGGTCATGCCCATCCGGTCGATCACCTGCTTCATCACCTCGACCGGGCAGGGTGATCCGGCCATGATCCCGGTGCGCAGCGACGACAGGTCGTAGGTCGCGAAGTCCGGCAGCCCGAGTTCGGCGATGAACATCGTCGGGACGCCGTACAGCGACGTGCACCGCTCGTCCTGCACGGCCTTCAGTGTCAGCGCCGGGTCGAAGCCGGGCGCCGGGATGACCATCGCGGCGCCGTGCGAGGTGGCCCCGAGGTTGCCCATCCCCATGCCGAAGCAGTGGTAGTAGGGCACCGGGATGCAGACGCGGTCGGCCTCGGTGTAGCCACAGCCCTCCCCCACGAAGAACCCGTTGTTGAGCAGGTTGTGGTGGGTGAGCGTGGCGCCCTTCG
>DASYMV010000332.1:0-2618 GCA_036008865.1 Pseudonocardiaceae bacterium
TCAACGTCAGCTGGTGGGACGGGCTCGCGCTCTGGCAGGCCGTACTCGACGCGGGCGCACCCTTCGGCATCACGCCCTACGGCACGGAGACGATGCACGTGCTCCGCGCCGAGAAGGGGTACCCGATCATCGGGCAGGACACCGACGGGACGGTCACGCCCCAGGACCTCGGGATGAGCTGGGTCGTCTCCAAGCAGAAGGACTTCGTGGGCAAGCGGTCCTTCCGGCGTGCCGACACCGCCCGGGAGGACCGCAAGCACCTCGTGGGCCTGCTGCCGGTGGATCCGACCGTGCTGCTGCCCGAGGGCGCGCAGATGGTCGAGGAGGGTGTGGGGCTCGACTTGTCCGCCGGACCGGTGCCGATGCTCGGGCACGTCACGTCTAGCTACCGCAGCGCGGTGCTGGAGCGGACCTTCGCGCTGGCGCTGATCTCCAACGGCCGCAACCGCATCGGGCAGACCCTCCTCGCGCCGCTGGGCGATCGCGTCATCGCGGCCACGGTGACCGAGCCGGTGTTCTACGACAAGGAAGGAACGCGCCGCGATGGCTGATCCCGTTGCCCTGCTGCGCCGCAGCCCGCTGGCGGACCGGGCGGAGACACTCGCCGCGGCGTCGAGCGACGCCGTCACGCTCACCGAGGTTCCCTTCCTCACCGCGGTGAACCTGCGGGTGGACCCGGACAGCGATGCGGCTCGGCGCGTCGGGGAGCGGCTCGGCACGCCGCTTCCCGACGCGCCGAACACGGTCGCCGACGCCGGTTCGCGTTGCGTGCTGTGGCTGGGGCCCGACGAGTGGCTGGTGGTCGGGCCGGACGGCGACGCACCGGCGTTGCTCGCCCTGCTCGGCGACGAGCCGGACTCGGTGGTCGACGTGTCGGCCAACCGCACGACCGTGCAGGTGAGCGGTCCGAGCGCGCGCGACCTGCTGGAGAAGGGGTGCACGCTGGACCTGCATCCACGCGCGTTCGGTGTGGGCCGCTGCGCTCAATCCACCGTGGCCAAGGCTCAGGTCGTGCTGTGGCAGACCGCGGACACCCCGGTCTACCGCCTGCTCGTCCGCGGGTCGTTCTCCGGATATCTCGCCGACTGGCTGATCGACGCGGCCGGGGAGTACGCCATTTCCCTGTGAACGTCTGCGCGCACTGCCAAGCCGAGATCAACAGGCCGTTCTCCACCACCGAACCGGACCCGTTGCCGTCTCCACTCCGGCTGTGTCACGGTGGCGAACCGACCCCTCGACGGACGGTGGACGATGGACGCTCCCGAGGCCGTGTTGTTCGACGTGTTCGGCACGTTGGTGGACTGGTACTCGACGATCAGGGACGACGCGCGGCGGATCACCGAACGGGCCGGGGTCGCCGTCGACCCCGGCCCGTTCGCCGTGATGTGGCGTGAGCGCTACCAGCCGGCGCTGGAGGGCGTGCGCTCCGGCGCACGTGCCTTCGCCAACTTCGACCAGCTGCACCGCGAGACGCTCGACGACGTGCTGCACGAACTCGGCGTGGACCTGGGTGAGGCCGACCGCGAGGAACTCGTGGCCGGGTGGCACCGTCTGCAGCCCTGGCCGGACGTTCCGCGAGGACTGGCCGCCTTGCGGGAGCGCGTCTGCGTCGCCGCGCTCTCCAACGGCCACACGAGGCTGCTGGTCGACCTGCGCCGCCACGCGGATCTCGCGTTCGACACGGTGTTCTCCGCCGAACTCGCCGGAACCTACAAGCCCGATCCAGCCGTGTACCTGACCGCGGCCCGGCTGCTGGAACTGCGGCCGGACCAGATCCTCATGGTCGCCTGCCACGGCTGGGACCTCGACGGTGCCAGGTCGGCGGGGTTGCGCACGGCGCACGTGGCCCGCCCTGACGAGTGGGGTCCCGGAGTGTCGCCCCGCTCGGTTCCGAAGGCCGACCTCGCGGTCGGCGATCTGCACGAACTCCTCGCACGTCTCGCCCCTGAGGGCGCCAGCCCGGCCGCGGTCCGCGACGACCAACCGACCACCAGGGTCCAAGGCCCTTAGCGCCGGGTGAGGCGGCGCGGTTTGCTGGACCCGGCGCAACACAGGTCCGACTGCGGAGACCGTGCCACGCCGTCGCAGCCGGAATCCGGGAGGCCCCATGAGCGCGACGCCGATCGCGGAGCACGCTCTGCTGTCCGATCGGCACTCGTGCGCTCTGGTCGACAAGGCCGGTTCGGTCGAGTGGCTGTGCTTCCCGCGGTTCGACAGCCCGTCGGTGTTCGGTCGCCTGCTCGACGACGCCGCCGGCCACTGGTCGATCCGGCCCGACGGGCGCTACGACGTCTCCCGCCGCTACCTCGACCGCACCATGGTGCTCGAGACCACGTTCCGCACCGGCGCCGGATCGGTGGTCCTCGTCGACGCGCTGGCCGCAGGGGCCGACAACCAGGGGCACCTGCTCGGTCCAGGCGCGCCGCATCTGCTCATCCGCGAGGTCGCCTGCACCGCAGGTCGCGTGGACCTCGAACTGCAGTACGTGCCGCGTCCCGAGCACGGGCACGTGATGCCGTTGCTCTCCGCCGTCGACGGGGGTGTGAGGGCGCGAGGCGGCGCCGACTGTCTGGTCCTGTCCGCACCGGTCCGGCTCGACGTCGGCCGCAGCTCCGCCC
>DASYMV010000333.1:0-13033 GCA_036008865.1 Pseudonocardiaceae bacterium
GGTCAGAATCCACGTCGCCAGACCCGCGAGTTGATGGGAGATCAGCGGCGGAACCGCATCGCCGACGTGCCGGTAGGCGTTGCCGATGCTGGAGACGTCGAACCGGAACGTGCGGGGAAATCCCTGCAGCAGCGCCATCTCCCGCACGGTGCAGAGTCGGTGCTGCTGCGGGTGCGCGTACCGGCCGTTACCCACGTGCGCGCACTCGCGCTTGATGGTCCTGGACGGCTCGTCCCACCACATCCGGCCGTACACGTCGGGGTGAGACCCCCAGCGCCCAGCTTCGATGATCTTGATCTGCGCCGGGTTGAGCAGGAGTTCCGTCTCCTGCGAGCCCAACAGGTCTGCCCACGACCCGCCGTCCACCGGGATGGCGCGCATGCGGTGGAACGTGCGATCGCGCCGGAAGGACGGTGAGACGTGCGCGGGGTCGCTCGGATGCGCCTGCCCCGCCCCCACCGCGGGGAGCCGCCCGATCGCACGCCGGACGGTGATCGCCGAAGGGCGGACGTCCCAGCCCTGCCAGAGGTCCTCGAGGGTGCGCATCGGCAGTCCGGCGTCGACGGCGATGACCAGGGCACGCTCCCGCAACTGCGGCAGGCCGAAGCGCGACAGGACGTGCGTGTCGGCGTGGACCTGGTAGCCGAGCGTCGTGAGCTGCTCGGCGAGCCCCTGGAGATGATGGCGTTGGCGGCCCTTCACCAGCTCGCGGGCGTTCTCCAGCAGGACGATGCGCGGGCGGAGTTCGGCGGCGAAAGCGGCAACGCGGCCCACGAGCGAGTTGCGCGGGTCGTCGCGCAGGTGGTTCGCCGCCGTGGTGCGACTGAACCCGGTGCACGGTGGGCAGGCCACGAGGACGTCCAGTTCACCGCGCCGCAGTCCCCAGGCCGTGCGGAGCTCCGCCGGATCGATGGTCGCGAGGTCGACCTCGAGCGGCTCGATGCGGATGTTCGCGCGGTAGGTGCCGTTGCACCGCAACGCACCGAGCTTCGACGAAGGCTTGCCGATCTGCGCGTCCGCCGCGCCGACGACCGTGAAGTCCGGATGGGCGTGGAAGCCGAAGCTCATGCCACCGGCCCCGGAGAACATGTCAGCCACCGTGAAGGTGGAGCCACGAACGAGGCAGGGTCCGGACACGGGCTTGATCGTACGGGCGGCGTCCGGCGGTTCTTGACGACGACCCACCGGTTGATCCCGTAGCGTCCTCGCCGTGGAGCTGCCACGTGCCTGGCGACGGCCGGATCCGTTGCGGGGTCTGGAAGACGTGCCGTGGGAAGACATGTCCGACGGCCGCGGATGCGCTGCGGGAATCGACGACTTGCTGCGCCGGTGCACGGACCCGGACGCCGCCGTGCGCGCCGCGGCGATCGACGAACTGTCAGACCGCTTGTTGACCGACGACACCGTCTCGGAGGCCAGCGCCTACGCGGCACCGTTCCTGGTCGAACTGGGCGCTAGCTACAAGGTCGCGGCGGACGTCCGGGACCGGATCATCTTCCTGCTCGCGGCGCTCGCACTGGCGAGCCGGGGATTCATCGACGACGGCAAGCGCACGCGCCGCAGGTGGAACGCGGCCGGACGGGAGCTTCCCCGGCTCGCGCCGGACTGGATCACGCAGACCAGGCACGCGGTGGCCACGGGCGCGCTCAAGATCTTCGAGTCGCTGGGACGGGAGGAGGTGGCCTGCGGCATCGCGCTGGCCATCGCCGTGCCCGAGGTCGTGCAGCCGTTCACCGGCATGGTGATGCACGGGATCGCCCACGACGGCGAGAAGCCCACGTCGCTGATGACCGAGGCGGCGGCGATCGCCGAACACCTCGTCGAGGGTTGCGAGACGTCCGAACTGGTCCTGCTCGCCACGGCACAGGGTCATACCGAGCTGCTCAGGACGTACGAGGACGAGGCCCGGCCTGCGCACCAGCCGAACGACCTCACCATGGCGATCATGGGCTATCGCTACGCCTACCTCGCCGCTTACGGCGTGGATCCGCGCCCCCCGAAGGGCTCGTGAGTGGTTGGGAAGCCTCTGGGCCTGCCAACCACTCACGAGCGATGACGTGCGGTGGTCAGGCGAAGGCGGCGACGTCGGACACGTTCACGGCCTGCCGATCCACGTCCGCGACGGGGATCGCAGGCTCCAGAGGCCCGAGGCCGGTACCCCAGTCCTGGTCGGCGAGCGCGAACGCGGCCACCGCGAGCGGTGCGACCGGGCGACCTGAGGGCACCCCGTCGCGGTAGAAGTCCAGCTCCAGCCGGCCACCGATCGGGAACGGCTTGAGCCGCAGCACACCGTGCGGGGTCTCGTCCGGGTGCGCCCAGCGGCACGCCCAGTCGGTGAACACGACCGGGCGTTCCTGCGGCTCCGTCGGCCGGACCGCCCGCACGTTCGCGCCGACAGAACCGGCGCGGAAGCCGTCGGCCGCACCGACGAGCAACTCCTCGAACTCGATCGACGAGACGCCGAGGTCGTGTCCTGCGACCAGGGCCACCTGGACGAGGGCGAGCGGCAACTGCGGCAGCGCGTCCTCGAAGCAGACCATCGCACCGCCGTACCGGGTGTTGATCTCCGTCGGCAGAAAGCCGTCCTCGGTGGCGATCCCGTCGAGGGTGAACGTGCCGCGGTAGTCGACGGTGCCGCGCAACTGCTCACCCACGCGACGGGCGAGATTGCGCATCTGGTCGCGGATCCACTCCGGCGGATCGTAGTGCGACGCACAGCCCGCGTAGAGGAACCGCGCGGAGCCGGCCCGCCGGGGCACGACCATCTCGATCGGACGCAGCACCGCGGTGCCGTCCGGGAACACGATGCCGTGCACGCTCACCGGAATGCCTTCCAGGAACGGCATCACGCGGACGAAGTCGCACTTGGGCGCGAGGACCCGGAAGGCGTCGGCCGCCTCCTCGCGGCTGCGCACCCGCCGGACGAAGTTCGCGCCGCCGTTGATCGCGGGGCCGTCACCGGACCACACCACGCCGGCGCCGCGGTCGAGCAACTCGGTGGCGTCCCACAGCGCGTCGCGGTCGAGGTCCACCACGACGGCGGGAGCGCGGGGCGCGGACAGCTCGTCCCACAGCGCGTCGATCGTGGTCTTGTTCTCCAGCGCCACCCACTCCGGACGACGGTGGTTCAGGATCGGCCGTCCGGCGAACTCGGCGGTCTCGACGTACGGGGTGCTGATCACGAGCGCTTCCCCGGCCGGGTCGAACTCGTCGAGGACGCCGCGCACCCCTGGTGTCGGATCGACCAGCATCGCGGTGAGTCTCTTCTGCTCCACCGCGACGAGGCCGCCCGCGATGCCCATCGGCATCCAGCGGGCCACCTCCGAGTCGTGCAGCGGCGCATGATCATCGGTGGTCAGCACGAGAGTGTGGCGGGCGCCGAGCTGGTGCAGCTCGAGCGCGCGACGACTCAGTCTCGCGCCACCCGCCAGGACGACCGGCCGGTCACCGAACAACATGCCGAGGCGCTCGTTGAGCGCGGAAAAGACGTGATCCATCGCCGAGAACTCGCTTTGGTAGAAGCGCGGGAGAGAACCGGCGAGCGCCGGGTGATCCGCACTGTAGAGGCACGCAGTGTGGTCGGCGAAGCACGGTCCGGCAACAGCCGGATGAATGGTCAGCCACGTCCGTGATCCTCGGCTGGACGTGGCCGTCTTCGAACTCGAGATCAGCGTCCGGCGCCGCGAAGGACCTGGTCAACCCGGCTGAGGAAGCTGTCGACACCGGTGCCGCAAGCCGTCGGTGGAACCAGCTGGGCGACGACCTCGTGAGGGACCGTGGCAGCGGCGACGACCACGGCAGCCTGCTCCAGAAAAGCGTGGCGCTTCGCCATGAGCTCGGCGTGGTCGGCGAGGGCATTTTCGACACTTCTGTGCACGGCTCGATGCGGATAACTCACCTGGGTGGTATCGGGTCACTCGAAAGAAGCCTTTAGTCCCCTTTCGGACTTTCTGTTGGGATGAGGGTCATGCGCGTCCTGATCACCGGAGCCTCCGGCTACGTCGGCCGCGCCGTCGTCCGGCAACTGCTGAACGACGGCCACGTGCCGCGCCTGCTCGTCCACTCGACGAAGATCAACGCACCGGAGGGTGCCGAACTCGTGCGAGGTGACCTGCTCGACCGGTCGAGCCTGGCACTGGCCACGGCGAACACCGACGCCGTCATCCACCTCGCCGCCCTCGTGCGTGTGCGCGAGTCGTTCGAACAGCCGCTGCGGTACTACGAGGTCAACGTCGGCGGCACCTTGAACGTCCTGAACGTGCTGGCTGCCGCGCACGGGCACGTCGAATCCCCGCCGCGCCTGGTGTTCGCGTCCACGGCCGGCGTCTACGGCGCACCTGAGCGGCAGCCGATCGGCGAGGACCACCCCCGTGTGCCGCAGAACCCCTACGCAAGTTCGAAGCTCGCCGCGGAAGACGCCGTCGCGTGGGCGGCGAAGGCGGGTCAGGTGGGCGCCGCGACCCTGCGGATCTTCAACGCGGCGGGCGCGCTGCTCCCGCACGGTGACACCGACGACAGCAGGCTCATCACGAGGACGATCGGCGCGGCGGCCGGGCGCATCGAGGGGGTGGACGTGTTCGGTGACGGCTCGGCGGTCAGGGATTTCGTGCACGTCGAGGACATCGCGCGCGCCGCGGTGCTCGCGCTGGAGAACTGCCGGGTCGGCGAACACGACGTCTTCAACGTCGGTGCGACGCCCGCGAGCGTGCGCGAGGTGATCGACACCGTGCACCGCGTCACCGGCCGTGAGCCCGCTGCCCGGCAGCACCCTGCGCATCCCGGCGAAGTCCGCGAGCTGCGCGCGGACACGACCCGCCTGCGGAAGGTCCTCGGCTGGCAACCGGAGCGCTCCGCGCTGGAGGATCTGGTGCGAGACCAGTGGGAGTTCGAACGGACGCGCTGAATCACCGCCGCTTCGGCACCGGGATCCGGTCGAGATCGGAGGCGACGACGATCTCACCGTCGAAGACCTCCGCCGCCTCGGCGTGGAACCGGGACGGGTCGGAGTAGCGCTGCGAGAAGTGGGTGAGCACGAGTTTGCGCACCCCGCTCTCCGCGGCGACTCGTGCGGCCTGAGCAGCGGTGAGGTGCCCGTAGTCGGCCGCCATGTGCGCGTCCTCGGTCAGGTAGGTCGACTCGATCGCCAGCATGTCGACACCTTCGGCCAGCGCGAACACCGCGTCGCACAGCCGGGTGTCCATGACGAACGCGAAACGCTGTCCGGGGCGCGGCTCGCTCACCTCCTCCAGCGTCACGCCGCCCAGTGCCCCGGCTCGCTGCAGCTCGCTGATCTCCCTGCCGGAGATGCCGTGGGCGGCGAGGAGGTCCGGCCGCATCCGCCTGCCGTCCGGCTCCACCAGGCGGTATCCGAACGCCTCCACGGGGTGGTCGAGCCGCCGCGCGTGCAGCACGCCGAAGTCACCCGACGCCACAGGACCGTCACAGGTGACCGGTGCCTCGTGGATGTCGGCGGTCTCGTAGAAGGAGGTCGCGTGGCGGAGGCGTTCGAAGAAGTGCCGGCCGGACCGCGGGTAATGCGCGTGCACGGTGTGCCGCACACGGTCGAGAGACAAGCGCTGCACGATGCCGGGTACGCCGAGGCAGTGGTCGCCGTGGAAGTGGGTCAGGCAGATGCGGGTGATGTCGCTGACCGCCACACCGGCGAAGAGCATCTGGCGCTGCGTGCCCTCGCCGGGGTCGAACATGAGGCCCTCGGCGTCCCAGCGCAACAGGTAGCCGTTGTGGTTGCGGTGCCGGGTGGGCACCTGGCTGCCGGTTCCCAGCACGATCAGCTCACGCATCGACACAGCCGCACGGTAATGCCGGACGCGGCCGATTACCGTTTGCGGCATGGAGAGCGTGCGTGCGGTGCAGGAATGGCCGGTCGACAACGCGACGGTGGCGGTGGTCGGCGCCGACGGGACGGTCCGCGGCACCTCCGGCGACCAGGAACGGCCGTACCGGCTGGCGTCGGTGACGAAGCTGCTCAGCGCGTACGCGGTGCTGATCGCCGTCGAGGAGGGCGCGGTCGAGTGGGATCAGCCGGCCGGGCCGGAGGGTTCCACGGTGCGACATCTGATCGCGCACACCTCGGGCCTCGCGTTCGACAAACGTGAGGCGCAGGCCGCGCCCGGCACCAGGCGGATCTACTCCAACACCGGCTTCGAGGTGCTCGCTGAAACCGTGCAGGAGAACTCGGGCATCCCGTTCGGCGAGTACCTGGACGAAGCGGTGTTCCAGCCGCTGGGGATGGTCAACACGCGGTTGGAGGGCAGTCCGGCTGCGGGTGCTGTGTCGACGGCCGCGGACCTGACGCGCTTCGCCGCCGAACTGCAGATTCCGCAATTGATCTCCACCGGCTTGTTGCGCGAGGCCAGGACAGTGGTGTTCCCCGGACTCAACGGCGTCCTGCCCGGATACGGCCACCAGCGCCCGAACGACTGGGGCCTCGGCTTCGAGCTGCGCGACCACAAGAGTCCGCACTGGACCGGAAAGCAGTCGTCCCCGGAGACGTTCGGACACTTCGGGCAGTCGGGAACGTTCCTGTGGGTCGACCCGGCGGCCGGGCTCGCGTGCGTCGCGCTCACCGACCGGCCGTTCGGCGAATGGGCGGTCGAGACCTGGCCGGCGTTCTCAGACGCGGTGCTGACCGAACTGGGCTGAGTCAGCCCTCGGCGAGCCTGATCGACAACTGCTGCAGGACGCCTGCGACGTCCGCGTCGGGGCACTCCTGCTCGTAAGCGTGCGCGACCGCCTGGAACGCCAGCGTGAGCCCGGCCGTGAAGGTCGCGAAACGCGTCATGAGCTGGTCGAGAGCCGCGCGCATGACCGTGTCCGCGTCGACCGGCTCGCCGTCGGGCACCGCGACCGCATAGCTGAAGACGTCCTCCTGCAACAGCTTGAGCGCCACGCGCAGGTCGTCACCGTCCTGGTCACCGTGCATCAGTGTGAGGACACCGATGGCACGCTGCATGATCTCCTCGTTGCGCATGGGTGCACGATGCCACGCCACCGTTTCGGCAACGCGTTCGTGGGCACACGGTGCGGTCAGCTCTCGAATGACCGGAGGAAACCCTGATGGCCCACGAACTCGAAGGCCGCAAGGTCGCGATCCTCGCCACGGACGGCGTCGAGCGGGTGGAACTCGAGCAGCCGCGCGGCGCGCTGTACGGCGCGAACGCGCAGACCGAACTGCTGTCCATTCACCCCGGCGAGATCCAGACACGCCAGTTCGATCTGATCTCGGCGGGAACCTTGTCGGTCGACCGCCAGGTCAGCGACGCGTCGGTCGACGACTACGACGCGCTGCTGCTTCCTGGTGGCACTGTGAACCCCGACAACCTCCGCATGAACCGCGACGCGGTCAACTTCGTCAAGTCGTTCTGCGCGACGGGCAAACCCGTTGCCGCGATCTGTCACGGACCGTGGACGCTTGTCGAGGCCGACGTGGTCCGCGGGAAGCGGATGACATCGTGGCCGAGCATCCGGACCGACCTGCGCAACGCCGGAGCCGAGGTCGTGGACGAGATGGTCTGCATCGACGGCCAGTTCACCACGAGCCGGTCGCCCGCCGATCTGCCCGCGTTCTGCGCGGCGATCGTCGAGCAGTTCTCGAAGGCTCGCGCGAGCGCGTAGCGATCTCGGCAATCGAAAGGGCCGCCTCTCGGGGCGGCCTTTCACCTGATGCAGGTCATCTACTCCCCTGGCATCCCCGGTTTGCGGGCCAGGAGGTACGCCTGCTGGGTTTTCTCCGTCTCGTCGGGCTCGCGCACCAGCCGCGCGGTTACGACGATCCCGGCCTGACTCAACAGTTCGGTGATGCGGTCGGGCGACAACCGGTAGGCGTCGAGCGACACCTCGTGGCCGTACCCCTGGTCGATGTGCCGACGCTCGCCGTCGCCGACCTGGAAGGCGAGCAGCAGGTGGCCGCCAGGGGCCAGCACTCGGTGGAACCCGGCGAACACCACCGGCAACAGCTCCGGCGGGGTGTGGATGATGGAGTACCAGGCGACGACGCCGCCGAGAACACCGTCGGTGAGGTCCAAGGCGTTCATCGAACCCTCGTCGAACCGCAGGCCCGGATGCGCCCGCCGGGCTACCGCAACCATCTCCGGCGACAGGTCGACACCGAACGCGGTCAACCCGAGAGAGTCCAGGTGTGCCGTCACGCGGCCGGGGCCGCAACCGAGATCGGCGACCGGCTCGGCACCGGCGGCCTGCACGAGCTCGGCGAACGCGGCGAGCATCGCGCGGTCCAGCGGCTTTGCCTCGAGTTCGGTGCGCACGAGCTCGGCGTAGTCGACGGCGACGGTGTCGTAGGACGCCCGGGTAGTGCTCAGGTAGGAGGGTTCGGTCATGGCCGGGGACCGTAGTCCGCTGCCTGCCGTCCCATCCGGAAAACACGCGAAATCGGGGGGACGAGCAAGGAGGTCGCCAATGCGATCAAAGGCCCTGTGGACAGTTGTCCACAGGGCCTTTGAGCAGTGCGCTCGGAGGGATTCGAACCCCCAACCTTCTGATCCGTAGTCAGATGCTCTATCCGTTGAGCTACGAGCGCATCTATCTTCAGTTGTCACCCAGCCGGGGCTGGGTGTTGCGGAGGCTCCGGGATTTGAACCCGGGATGGGCGATAAACCCAAACCGCATTAGCAGTGCGGCGCCATAGACCAGACTAGGCGAAGCCTCCTGGAGCCCTCGGCTACGGGGCATAGATTACACATGCCCCCGGCCAACAAGCAAAACGCCCCCGTCCAAAGCCGGGGCGGGGCGTTGGCGCCCCGCCCCGATCTTGAGCCTCCGCCGCATTTGCGCAGCTCAGCGCACTGAGCGTGCGGAGAGGGAGCGCACCGCCTCCCACAGCGGACGCTCACCTCACCCCCTCCGCGACCCGCATCGGACCGTTCCCGGCCGATGCGCAGTGACGAACCTCTCTCCCACATCGCCCGTCACCGGAATGGCACGCCGAACGTCGCACTTCCCACCGGCGGAGCACAACCCCTCGAATGGGGGTTACTCGCAGGTCAGGAGCCCGCGAGGTCCAGAAATGGCCGCAGTGAGTCCGGATTGCGCAGTGCGTCCGAGCTCACTGCCCGCTCGGGCGGGGTGCCCGCGAGGATCTTCTTCACCGGGACCTCGCACTTCTTGCCGTTCAGCGTGCGCGGGATCTCCTGGACGCTGACGAACCGGTTCGGCACGTGTCGCGGCGAGAGGTTGGTCCGCAGCTCCGACCGCAGCTTCGGCTCGACGTCGGCGAGTTCCACTCCGGGTTCCAGGACGACGAAGCACAGCAACTGCCCGTCCGTCTGACCCGCACCCGAGGTGTCGATCACGAGCGAGTCGCTCACGCCCGGCACCGACTCGACGACGCGGTAGAACTCGCTCGTGCCCATGCGGACGCCGCCGCGGTTGAGCGTCGAGTCGCTGCGCCCGTAGATCACGGCCGATCCGCGATCGGTGATCCGGATCCAGTCGCCGTGGCGCCAGACCCCTTCGTAGGTCTCGAAGTACGCCTCGCGCAGACGGCTGCCGTCCTCATCACCCCAGAAGAACACCGGCATCGACGGCATCGGCTTGGTGATCACGAGCTCACCGACCTGCTCGATCAGCTCACGCCCCTGCTCGTCGTACGCCGCGACCGCGGCACCCAGTGCCCGGCAGGAGAGCTCGCCCAGCCACACCGGCAGGTCCGGTGCGGCGGCGATGAACGCGGTGCACAGGTCCGTGCCGCCGGACACGCTGGCGATCTGCACGTCCTCGCCGACAGCAGCGGCGATCCATCGGAAACTCTCCGGTGTCAGTGGTGCACCGGTGGAGCCCACGACTCGCAGCCCCGTCAGGTCGTAGCGCTCGCGAGGGCTCAAGCCCTCCTTGAGGCACGACTGGATGTAGGGGGCGGACGTGCCGAAGTAGGTCACGCGGTGCTGCTCCGCCAAGTGCCACAACACGTCGAGGTCCGGATGCGCCGGGCTGCCGTCGAACAGCACGATCGTCGATCCGACCAGCAGACCGGAGATCAGGAAGTTCCACATCATCCAGCCGGTCGTGGTGAACCAGAAGAACCGGTCACCGGGCCCGAGATCGCTGTGCAGCGCCAACATCTTCAGGTGCTCCAGCACGATTCCGCCGTGCCCCTGCACGATCCCCTTGGGCAGTCCGGTGGTCCCGGACGAGTAGAGCACCCACAGCGGGTGGTCGAACGGCACCGGCTCGAAGGCGAGTTGTGCACCGTCGTGGCGGCGCAGCAGCGCGTCCCACGCCTCGACTCCCGGCAGGGTCGCGCCGTTGCCGAGGTAGTCGACGAGCACCGTCGCCCTCAGCGACGCGATGTTGTCGCGAAGCTGCTCGACCGTCGGGCGGACGTCGAACGCACGACCGTTGTAGTGGTATCCGTTCACCGCGACCAGGACGGTCGGCTCGATCTGGGTGAACCGGTCGGAGATCGCCCGCGCGCCGAAGTCCGGCGAGCAGGACGACCAGGTCGCCCCGAGGCTTGCGGCCGCGAGGAACGCGATCAGCGCTTCCGGCGAGTTGGGCACCAGCGCCACGACGCGGTCGCCGCGCCGCACCCCCAGCTCGACCAGCGCCGCTCGCATCGCACCGACACGGCGGCGCAGCGTCGCGTGATCCAACTGCTCCCCGTGCCCGTCCTCGCGGTGGAACACGACGGCGAGATCGCCGTCCTCCCGGCCGGGCCCGGGCCGCAGGGCGTGCTCGGCGTAGTTCAGCGTCGCGCCGGGGACCCAACGAGCGCCGGGCATGACGGGCTCGACGAGGACGCGCTCAGGGGCGTCGTGGAAAGCGATGTCGAAGAACTCGGCGGTGGCACCCCAGAAACCTTCGAGGTCGGTGATCGACCACGCGTGCAGCTCCGTGAAGTCCGCGAAGTCCAAGCCCCGGTTGGCGCGCAACCAGTCGCGGAAGGCCGCCATCCGGCTGTCCGCGACCCGATCGGGGCGGGGGCTCCACAGCAGTTCGGGCTCACCGGCGGCGGTGCCGGCATGGGTGTCCGTCATACCCCGTTCCTAGCCGATCCGCCTGCGCAGAACCACCGTCGGCGACCACACAAGTCTCGCGTTGAAACTGGCTGTCTCCAACAGGTCCTCGGCGCGCGGACGCTCAGCGCAGGTGCGAGTCGAACCAGTTCAACGCCCGCTGCCACGCCTCGGCACTCGCCTTGGGCGTGGTGTCGAACCGGTGGTTGGCGTCGGGGAAGCACACGACGTCGGTCGCCACGGACGCGGAGGCAGCCGCATCGCGCAGTTTCTCGATCTCGCTGACGGGAATCTGCTGGTCCTCGTCGCCGTAGAGCCCGAGCCACGGACAGCTGAGTTCCACGGCCACGTCGAGGAGGGAGGGCAGACCTTCCGACAACGGCTTGACGATGCCGCCGCCTCCGACGCTGACCGCGGCGCCGATCGTGCGGCTGGCGGCGACGACCAGCGCAACCGCGCCGCCGAGGTCGAAGCCGATGACACCCATGCGGTCCGTGCTCACGCCGTGTTCGCTGAGCCACACGAAGGCGAGGTCTGTGTCGGCGAGCACGCTCTCGCCGGAGAGCTTGCTGATCTGGTCCCGCACGCTCTCACCGTCGCCGCGCTCGATCTCGTCGGTGTCGCGGTAGAAGTGCGGTGCGACCACGAGCCAGCCCTCGGCCGCGAGGCTGCTGACCAGACCTCGCACGACGTCGGTGACCCCGCGCGCTTCGTGCAGCACGACCAGGCCACCGCGAACGGCGTTCTCCGGCTCCGCGACGGTCAGTCGCAGTTCGCGCCCGTCGGTGAGCGGCACGGTTTCAGTCCTGGTGTGCGTCATGTCCTCAGCCTTCCACGCCGGGGTGAACTGCAGTCAACGTGATCATCCGGACGGCGCACTGCCACCCGACGACCGTCGACGGCTAACGTGCAGTTCAGGCCCGCGAGAGAGCTGGCCGGAAGGAGACCTTGATGACCGTGCGTACCCGCGCAGACCTCTCCGCGCTACCTGCTTACGTGCCGGGCCGGAGCATTCCCGGCGCGATCAAGCTGGCCAGCAACGAGGTCTCCGCCGGACCACTGCCCAGCGTGGTGCAGGCGATCGCACAGGCGGCCACCGCGATCAACCGCTATCCCGACACCGGCGCCACTGAGCTGGTGAACCGCTTGGCCGACAAGCTCGGCGTGCCCGCCGAGCAGCTCGCGATCGGCTGCGGCTCGGTGAGCCTGTGCCAGCAGATCGTGCAGGCGACGTGCACCGATGCTGACGAGGTGGTGTTCGCCTGGCGCTCCTTCGAGGCCTACCCGATCATCACGCAGGTCGTGGGCGCCGGTCAGACCAGAGTTCCGTTGACGCCGCGGCACGAGCTGGACCTCGACGCGATGGCGGCGGCGATCACGCCGAAGACCCGCATGGTGTTCGTGTGCAACCCCAACAACCCGACCGGAACGGCGCTGCGCACCGAGGAGCTCGAGCGCTTCATCGAGCAGGTGCCGTCGGACGTGCTGGTCGTGCTGGACGAGGCCTACAAGGAGTTCGTGGACGACCCGCACGTGCCGGACGGCGTGGAGCTCGCCAAGGCGCAGTGGGCGCAGGGCCGCGACAACGTCGCCGTGCTGCGGACGTTCTCGAAGGCCTACGGGCTCGCCGGACTGCGCGTCGGCTACGCGGTGGCGCCGGCCGCCGTCGCCGAGGCGCTGCGGAAGGTCTACGTGCCGTTCAGCGTGAACGCGCTGGCGCAGGTGGCCGCTCTCGCGTCGCTGGACGCCGAGGACGAGCTGATGGTCCGGTGCCGCGCGATCGTCGCGGAGCGGATCCGGGTGCGTGGAGAGTTGCTCAACGCGGGCTTCGACGTGCCCGAATCACAGGCGAACTTCGTGTGGTTGCCGCTGGGTGAGCGCACCGCTGCGTTCAACGAGCACTGCCTCGAGCACAAGGTCGTCGTTCGGGCCTTCGCCGCCGACGGCGTCCGCGTCACCATCGGCGACCCCGACGAGAACGACGCCTTCATCGCCGCCGCCAAGTCCTTCGTCGGCTGAGGTTCGTCATGAGGGGGCCTTCA
>DASYMV010000334.1:0-13702 GCA_036008865.1 Pseudonocardiaceae bacterium
TCGGGGAAGTCGACGCCGTCGACCTCGCTCTGCGCGGCGTGCACATCCGTGCGGTAGACGACCGCAGCGTCGACCTCTCCGAGCCGGAGCTTGGTGAGCGTCGACTTCACGTCCTGCTCCAGGGTCACCGGACTCGGGGACAGTGCCGCTGTCTGGAACGCCTTCTTCGCCGCCGCACCGCAAGGGACCTGCTCCGCGCACAGCGCCAGCTTCACCTCCGGTGCGGCGGCGTCCGCCAACGAGGTGATCTTGAGAGGATTGCCCTTGGCGACGGCGATCTCCAGCCTGTTGCGCGCGAAGGTGACCGGCGAGGCCGCATCCCCGGCCTGCTGCATGTTCGTCGGGCTCGCGGAGGCGAACACGTCGGCGGGCGCGCCCTGGTTGATCTGTCGGGCGAGTGCGGAGCTGCCGGCGAAGTTGAGCTTCACCGTGGTGCCGGGATTGGCCTGCTCGAACTGCCTGCCGATCTTGGTGAACGACTCGGTCAGCGACGCCGCGGCGAACACGATCACCTGGCCTGTCGAGCTGGACTTCGCGGAGGTCTCGGTCTGCGTGCCGCAGCCCGCGAGGGCGAGCACGGTGAGGGCTGTCAGGAAGAACCTCATGCCTTCGGGACCTCCACGATGATCTGAGTCGACTTGACGATCGCCATCGCCACCGCACCGACCTCGAGGCCGAGGTCGTCGGCCGCCTCGCGGCTCATCAGCGACACCAGGCGGTGTGGACCCGCCTGCAGGTCCACCTGCGCCATGACGGTGTCCTTGACGACCTTCGTGACGATGCCGCGCAGCCGGTTGCGGGCGGACGTGCCGCCCCGTTCCGGGGCCTCGGCGATCTGCTGGGCCAGCTCGGCCAGTTCGCGGCCGTCCACGGCGAAGCGGCCGCTGTCGTCCTTGTGCAGTTCGAGCCGGCCGTGGTCAGCCCAGCGACGCACGGTGTCGTCACTCACACCTAGCAGCGTCGCAGCCTCGCTGATCCGGAATTGCGGCATGGATCTGGACTCTACTTCCGCACATGCGGATCGGGTACCGGTGATCCAGTTGATTTTTTCGTTGTTGCACCTATCTGGCCACAACATGTGGCTGGCAACTAGCGTGGTGGGGTGTCCTCGTCGGTGGCTATGCACATGAGTGATGGGTTGCTCAACGCGCCCACGTCGATCCTGTTCCTGGTGGTGGCCGCACTCGGCGTCTCCATCGCCCTGATGAAGGCGAGGGTCGACCTCGACGACCGCACCGCTCCGATGGCGGGGCTGGTGGCGGCGTTCGTCTTCGCCACGCAGATGCTCAACTTCCCCGTCCTGCCCGGCGTCAGCGGTCATCTGCTCGGTGGTGCACTGGCGGCGATCCTCGTCGGTCCCTGGGTCGGTGCGCTCTGCGTGACGATCGTGCTGGTGCTGCAGGCGTTGCTGTTCGCCGACGGTGGAGTGACCGCCCTCGGCGCGAACATCACGAACATGGCGTTGATCGGCACGGCGGTCGGCTTCGCGGTGGCCGTGGCGCTGCGGCCGCTGGCGAAGCGCGGCAAGGCCGGCATCGCGGCGATGGCGTTGATCTCGGCGTTCGTGAACACCGTCGTCGCGTCCAGCGGTTTCGTGCTGGAGTACGCGATCGGCGGCCAGGGGGCCGTGTCCCTCGGCACGGTCGCGACGGCGATCATCGGGGTGCACTGCCTCATCGGCATCGGCGAGGGGGTCATCACCGCGCTCACCGTGACCGCGGTGGCCGCGGTCCGGCCCGACCTCGTCCACCTGCTGCGCGGCGTCAAGCGCGAACTGGAGATCAAGTCATGACCAAGCGCCGGCGCTTCTTCATCGGTTTCGCGATCATCTCGCTCCTGCTCGCGGGTGTCGTGTCGTACTTCGCGAACTCCAACCCGGACGGCCTGGACGCCGTGACGCGCAACGGGTGCACCGTCGTGCAGACTTCCCAGGGGGAGCGCCTGGGGGGTGACTGCATCGCCCAGCACGCCGCGGAACACCCGCTGAAGTCCGGACCGCTCGCCGACTACACCGTGAGTGGGGACAGCCGCTTCACCGGTGTGGCGGGTGTGGTCGGCGTCGTGGCCACACTGGCGGTCGCCGGTGGCCTGTTCTGGGTGCTGCGACGACGCTCGGACGAGAGCTAGCCATGGGTGCCGGGCACGGTCACGGTCTGCTGCACCGGGCGGGCGACTCCCCGGTCCACCGGGTGCCGCCGCAGGTGAAGATCCTCGCGGCGTTCATCACCGTGCTGTGCGTCGTCGCGACACCGCGGCAGGAGTTCTGGGCCTTCGGCGCCTACCTCCTGCTGCTGGGCGTGGTCTGGGTGGTGGCCGGTGTACCGGTCCGGTGGTTCGCGGCCAGAGCGTTGATCGAGGTCCCCTTCGTGGTGCTCGCCGTGGTGCTTCCGCTCGTCGGTACCGGCCGCCGCGTCGACGTCCTGGGAGTACCGCTGTCGGTCGAGGGAGCACTGGCCGGGTGGAACATCCTGGCCAAGGGCACGCTCGGCGTGCTCATCTCGCTGACGCTCGCGGCGACCACGTCACCGCGTGAGTTGCTGCTCGGGTTGCAGCGGCTGCGAATGCCGTCGGTGCTGGTCACGATCGCGACGCTGATGCTGCGTTACGCGGAGATCATCGTGGCGGAGGGCAGGCGCATGCGCATCGCACGCATCTCCCGCGGGCACGACCCCCGCTTCCTCTGGCAGGTCAGCGCGACGGCGCGCGGCATCGGCAGCCTCTTCATCCGCGCCTACGAACGCGGCGAGCGGGTGCACCTGGCGATGGTGTCGCGCGGGTGGACTGGAACCATGCCCGAGGTGCACGGGGAATCCATCGCGGCCGCACCGGCCGAGCCGAAGATCGCTCCCGCTCTGGTTGTCGAGCGGCTCGCCTACGCCTATCCCGACGGCCACCAAGCGCTCTTCGGGATCGACCTGCGCATCGAGCGCGGCGAGCGCGTCGCCCTTCTGGGACCCAACGGTGCGGGAAAGACCACGCTCGTGCTGCACCTCAACGGGGTCCTCGGCGGCGGATCCGGGCGAATCGAGGTGGCAGGTCTGCCGGTGGCCAAGGCGAACCTGAAGGAGATCCGGCGGCGCGTCGGCGTCGTCTTCCAGGACCCGGACGACCAGTTGTTCATGCCGACCGCCGGAGAGGACGTCGCCTTCGGCCCTGCCAACTTCGGCCTGCGCGGCCACGAACTCGACACGCGCGTCCGGCAGGCGCTGGAGGTCGTGGGGATGGCGGAGCACGCCGACCGTTCGCCGCTGCACTTGTCGGGCGGCCAGCGGCGGCGCGTCGCACTGGCGACCGTGCTGGCCTGCGACCCGGAGATCCTCGTGCTCGACGAGCCTTCGGCGAACCTCGAGCCGGTCGCGCGCCGCGAGCTCGCCGAGGTGCTGATCGGCCTGGACCGCACGATGCTGATGGTCACCCACGACCTGCCTTACGCCTTGCAGACCTGCACCCGCAGCGTGCTGATCGACGAGGGCGTCGTCGTCGCCGACGGACCCACAAGGGAGATCCTCGCCGACGCCGAACTGCTGGCCCGGCACCGGCTCGAGCTCCCGTTCGGATTCCGCCTGGACTAGATCACTGTTCGGTGTGCTGGGTCACCGCGCCCCGCACGAAGTACCGCTGGGCGACGAGGAAGAGCAGGATCATCGGCACCGTCGCGATCACGCTGGCCGCCAGCACGATCTCCCACTGCGCCTCGCCGCCCTCCCCGAAACGGTCGAGCACGGCCTTCAAGCCGCGCGGCACGGTGTAGAGGTCCGGCTCGCGCAGGTAGATCAAGGGCTTCACCAGGTCCGTCCACGAGCTCTTCAGTTCGAAGACGAACACGACGATGAGCGCCGGCCGCGCGAGCGGCAGCGCGATGCTGCGGAACAACCGCCAGTTGCCGGCCCCGTCCATCTTCGCGGCGTCGAAGACCTCGCTCGGCAACCCGAGGAAGAACTGGCGCAGCAGGAAGATGTAGAAACCGGAGCCGAAGAGGTTCTGCGCCCACAGGGGAATCTGCGTCGTCGCGAGCCCCACCGCGTTCCACTCGAGGTAGACCGGCACCATCGTCACCGCACCGGGCAGCATCATGCTGGCCAGCACGAGCCCGAACGCGATGTTGCGCCCGCGGAAGTGGAACCGCGCGAAGCCGAACGCCACCAGGGCACTCGACAGCGTCACCGCGACAGCTGCGGCCACACCGACCGCCACGCTGTTGCTCATCCACGTCAGCAGCTGGGTGGCACGCCACACCCGCAAGTAGTTGGCGGGGGAGAACGGTGTCGGGAGCAGCGCGTTGCCGAAGACGTGGGCCCGGTCTTTGAGCGACGCGCTGACCAACCACCACAAGGGGTAGACGAATGCGAGGGTGACCAGGGTGAGCCCGGCCGTCACGAGGAGGCGGGGAGGCCGCAACCGCGACGACGTCACCGCATCCGCGGTCAGGTCGGAGGTGACGGCCGGTGCGGCGGCCGACTCGATGACGCTCATGGTCGTCCCCCTTCGTAGTGGACGTACTTGCGCGACAGCCGCACCTGCACGGCGGTGATCACCGCGATGAGGAGGAACAGGGCCCACGCCATCGCCGAGGCGTAGCTCATGCGCAGCGAGCCGAACGCCTCCTGAAAGAGGTAGATGACGTAGAACAACGCCGCGTCACCGTCGCCGGGGGACTGCGGGCGCGCGCCGAAGAACATGCTGTACGCCTCGGTGAACACCTGCAGCGAGGCGATCGTGTTGACGAGCAGGGTGAAGTAGATGGTGCCGCTGATGCCCGGCAGCGTGACGTGCCAGAACTGCTGCCACCGACTCGCTCCGTCCAGAGCCGCCGCCTCGTACAGTTGCGCGGGCACCCTGGTCAGGGCAGCGAGGTAGAGCACGGCCGTGCTGCCGACCGTCCACAGGCTCATCAACACGAGACCGGGCTTGATCCAGACCGGATCGGTGGTCCAGTTCGGACCGGCGAAGCCGAACCAACCGAGCACCTGGTTGATCGCTCCGGTCTGACCGTTGAGCAGCAACAGGAACATCGCGGCGAGTGCGACCGGAGGCGTCATCACGGGCAGGTACAGCACGGTGCGGAAGAAGCCGGCTGACCGGCCCGCCCGCTGCAGCAGGGCGGCCAGGCCCAACGCGAGCACGATGTGCAGCGGCACGTGCAGCGCGGTGAAGAACACGGTGTTCCCCAGCGCCGTGAGGATCCGATCGTCCTGCATCATCTCGCGGTAGTTGTCCAACCCGATGAAGTGCGGTGGCTTGAGCATGTCGTAGTGCGTGAACGACAGCAGCAGGCTGAACACCATCGGTCCCGCGGTGAACACCGGGAAACCCACGACCCAGGGCGCCAGGAACGCCCAACCCCACCGCGACTCGCGTCTGCTCACCGTCGCCACCTGGTCACCGTCCTCCCGCTCGAGCGACTGCCTTCTCGGCCTCGCGCTGTGCCTGTGACATCGCGTCCTGGGCGCTCTGCCTGCCGGTCAGCACCCGGTTGACGGCGCTCTCCCACGCGCTGGCCAGGTCGCTCCCGGCCGGGTTCGGTGGCAACGCGAAAGCCTTGTCCTGCAATGAGCGCACCACCTGGACCCCTTCGTCGATGAGCCGGTTGCCGCGTGGGTCGCAGACCTCGGCGAAGATTCGCTCGTCAGCCGCCCGGTTCGCGGTGAAGGTGCCGCTGTAGGGCTTGCCCTTCTTGGCCAGCGCGTCCCGCCGCGCCTTGGCCGCGGTGACCCACGTGTCCGTCGCGGTCATGGTCACCAGGAACCGGCACGCGAGCTCGGGATGCCGCGCGCCCTCGGGGATCGCCCAGGCCTGCCCACCCGACTCGGTGAAGGGATTGCCGTGGCGATCGGTGAACGGCACGACGGTCACGTCGGCGCCAGGTGAGTTGGCGGCGAGGGTGTTGAGGTACCAGGAGTCCATCGGCATCGCCGCGAGCTGTCCGGTGACGTACTGGTTGTTCGCCCCGAACTGGTCGAACGTGTCGCGGAAGGCCTTGAACGACGCCCATCCGGACTGAGCGCGCACCAGGTCGCTGGTGTAGCGGACCGCCTCGACCACGCGGGGATCGTCCAACCGGGGATGAACGCTGTCCGCACTGACGAGCTCCACGCCGTTGGCCTTCGCCCACATCGGGAGGAACTCGGGGATCTTGGGGTCGAAGCCGATCCGGTCCATCTTGCCGTCGGTCACCTTCACAAGCCGATCGGTGAGGCGGGCGAGCGCCGGCCAGTCGGTCGTGGACAGCGCGGACGGTTGCACTCCCGCGGCGCGCAGGACCGGGTTGTTGATGATCAGCACCCGGACGCTGGAGAACTCCGGCATGCCGTACACCGCGCCCTGGTAGGTCACCTGATCAACGGCCGCTTCGCGGTACTGGTTCAGATCGACGCGGTGGTGGCGCAGGCAATCGCCCAGATCCTGGACCGCGCCCCTCGCCGCGTAACCACCGAGCTTCTTGCGGTCGGCGTACACCAGGTCCGGCGGGTCGCCAGCAGCCACCGCGGAGAGGAACTGCTGCTCGTCGAACGCGCCCTCGTTGATCTGGAGGCCGACCCCCGGATTGGCCTTGCGGAACACGTCGACGCGTGCGGTGGCGTGTTCGTCCGGCAGCGCGAAACCCGTGGTCACCAGCGTGTTCGGAGCGTCCGCCGGGGTCGCTCCCAACCCGCCGCAACCGGTGATCAGCAGTGTGCCGGCCAGGATCAGACACAGCGGGCGTCGGGTCATCACAGCTCCAAGGGGACCGGTGGATCACCGGACAACTTCCCTCTTGGCGAGACGTTCACGCTCGATGTGGCTGAATCGTTGCTTTGTCACGCCATTCGGCAGCTCACACGTGGTCTAAGCCTGTCGTCCAGCAGTGCGAGCGGTCGTGCGGGGCCTGCGCGCACGGCGCGGCACGTCGTCGCGCGTGCGAGGAGTCGTGGCGGGGCGGGGCTGCTGCGGGCGGCTGTCCGGGGCGACCGGGAACGCCGGACGTCGCAGCACGCGGTGGGCCAGGGCGGCCCGCCGCTCCGGCGAGGCACCCCTCACCAACGTGGCGAGCAACGTGGCGAGCAGCGTGACGGTGCCCGCGAACAGCAGGGCCTGGCTCGCGCCCACGTGCTGGCACAGCCAGCCGAGCAGTGGAGCGCCGGTCGCGCCTGCCGCGGCGCTGACCGAGCTGTTGATGGCCAGCACCCGGCCGCGCATGCCGTCGTCCGAATCGAGCTGCAACCGGGTGCCCGCGGTGGTGTCGATCACCACCGCACCGGCGGCGATGGGCAGCAGGACGAGAGCGAAACCCAGCATGCCGGGCACCACACCGCTGACCATCTGCAGCGCGCTGGTGACACCCGCGGCACCGAGCAGCAACCCCATCGGAAGGGTTTTCCGCGAGGCGGCCACCAGACCGCCGACCACCGTGCCCACCGCGAAGACCGTGGACAGCAGCCCGTACCCGGCGGCGCCGCCGTGCAGCGGTCCGTTGCTCATCGCAGCCATCGTGACCTGATAGTTGCGGCCCAGGCCGGACAACACGAAACCCAGTGCCATCATCAGCATCAGGTGGCCGCTGC
This sequence comes from Pseudonocardiaceae bacterium, assembly GCA_036008865.1. GTDB lineage: Bacteria > Actinomycetota > Actinomycetes > Mycobacteriales > Pseudonocardiaceae > DASYMV01. The sequence goes on from DASYMV010000334.1 coordinate 7,542, forward strand.
GGCTCACGTAGCGCAGGCCCTGCTTCACCCCGGTGTTTCCCGCGGTGCTGACGGCGAGCGGGAACAGATCGCTCTTGCGGATCGCGAGGACCATGGCGATGACGCCGGTGAAGCTGATCGCGTTCAGCACGAACAGCATCGGCGTTCCCAATGCGGCGGCCAGTACCGCGGCCGAGCTCATGCCCAGGATGCGGCCGCTCGAATTCACCACCGAGCCCAGTGCGAGGGCGTTGCCGAGTTCGTCCCTGGACACGACGGTTCCCGCGAACCGTCCCAGAGCGGGCCCGTCGAAGACGCCCACGAGGCCGGCGGCGGCGGTCAGCGCGTAGATCGCGGTGATCGGTGCGTCGGTCGAGACCACGAACGCCAGGATTCCTGCCAGCAGAGCGTGCATCGCTTGGCACGTCAAGATGATCCGGCGGGCAGGTGCGCGGTCCGCGAGCGCACCTGCCCACGGCCCGAACAGCAGCGCGGGCAGGGTGCTCATCATGACGGAGAGGCCGACCGAGGTGACGGAGCCGGTCCGCTGCAGCACCACCCAGTTCAACCCGATCAGTTGCATCCACGATCCGGTGACCGAGATCAGGTTGCCGGTGGCCCACAACCGGTAGTTGCGGTTCCGCAGCGCGCGGAACATGGGCGGCATTCGCCGCACGGTGATACTCCTCGTTGTGCTCGGTAAGGGCATCCGCGTGCGAATGTCGGACAACGGGCCCAGAAGATTTGCCCGTTCGACATTAGTGAAAGTTGTTCCGAATTGAGAAGCCGATGATCTTCGTGGTGCGGTGACAACATTCACGCTGCGATGCTGGACACCCCTACCGGGTACCGGTGTCCAGCAGTGATCGCACCGGCAACCGGCCGAGTTCCGCACGAGCGCGCTTCGGCGCGAGCCTGCGCATGCCCGCGCGCGTGCAGCGGCGCACCACCGCAGGCTGCTCACGCCACAGCCGCAGGCCCCGGCGCAGCAGGAACGGCACCGGTTTGCGAGCCTCGGCCACGTCGCGCGCGAACCGTCGCGCGAAGGTCACCGGTGCACTCGGCGTGAGCACCACGGCGTCGGCCAGGACACCTGCGTCGCGGCATCGATCGACCAACAGGTCGGCGAAGAGCCCCTCGGCGATGAAGGCCGGCGCGTCCCCCAGGCGCACTGTGCGGCTGCCGACCCGGCGGTCCTCGCCGATCGCGTAGATCGGCGCCTCGACCACGCCGGTGCTCGCGAGACGGATGACAGCGGCCAGCGCGTCCTCGACGTTCCAGGACCCGGCCGCGTCCCAGTCCGCCTGACCCGCGGCGTCGCGGGGAAGCAGCGGATCGTCGCCCTCGCGGTAGAAGTCGTCCAGCCGCAGCACGGGCCAGCCCAGATGGGCGGCGAGTGTGGACTTGCCCGAACCGGACGGACCGGCGAGAAGGACAGCGCGCGCGTGAACAGCGGGTGACGGCACGGGGAACGAGTGTCCCACACCGACCGCCGTCCGACGACGTCGGTGGCGCCGGGTAGCGTCGAACAAGTGAACGATCCGATGTTCGACGAGGGTCTGTTCGGACCTGATCCGGAGGAGCGCAAGGCGCGGCTCGCCGCGAACGCCCCCTTGGCCGTCCGGATGCGTCCCGCATCACTGGACGAGGTCGTCGGACAGAGCCACCTGCTCGGACCGGGAGCGCCGCTGCGCCGGCTCGTGGAGGGTGCGGCGCCCGCCTCGGTGATGCTCTACGGGCCGCCCGGCACCGGCAAGACCACACTGGCGACGCTGGTCTCGCAGACCACCGGCCGACGCTTCTCGGCGCTTTCGGCATTGTCGGCGGGCGTGAAGGAGGTGCGCGCGGTCATCGACGAGGCGCGGCGCCGTCTGGTGCGTTCCGGTGAATCCACAGTGCTCTTCATCGACGAGGTCCACCGCTTCTCCAAGACCCAGCAGGACGCGTTGCTCGGCGCGGTGGAGGACCGCATCGTCCTGCTGGTCGCGGCGACCACCGAGAACCCGTTCTTCTCCGTGGTGTCGCCGCTGCTGTCCCGATCGCTCGTGCTGCAACTGCGCCCGCTGACCGATGACGACGTCCGCACGCTCGTGCGCCGTGCGGTCGCCGACGAGCGCGGTCTCGGTGGCGCGATCACGGTGGAGCCGGACGCCGAGGAGCACCTGGTTCGGCTCGCCGGAGGTGACGCCCGGCGCGCGCTGACCGCACTGGAGGCGGCGGCCGACTCCGCGGCCCAGTCGAACTCCGGGGTGGTCACGCTGGCGGTGCTCGAGGCGACAGTCGACAAGGCCGCGGTGCGCTACGACCGCGACGGGGACCAGCACTACGACGTGACGAGCGCGTTCATCAAGTCGATCCGCGGGTCCGATGTGGACGCCGCACTGCACTACCTCGCGCGGATGATCGAGGCGGGGGAGGACCCGAGGTTCATCGCGCGTCGCCTGGTGATCCACGCCAGCGAGGACGTCGGCATGGCCGACCCGACGGCGCTGCAGACCGCCGTGGCCGCCGCGCAGGCGGTGCAGCTGATCGGCCTGCCCGAATGTGCGCTGAACCTCGCGCAGGCCACCATCCACCTGGCGACGGCGCCCAAGTCGAACGCCGTGACGACCGCGATCGCCGCGGCGGTGGAGGACGTGCGGCGCGGTGCCATCGGTACCGTCCCAGCGCATCTGCGCGACGGTCACTACGCGGGCGCGGCGAAGCTCGGCAACGCCCGGGGTTACCGCTACCCGCACGACGTGCCCGAGGGGCTGGTGACGCAGCAGTACGCGCCGGACGAGTTGGTCGGCCGCGACTACTACCAGCCGACCGCACGTGGTGCCGAGCGCGTGCTGGCAGAGCGCGTGCCCAAGCTGCGCCGCGCCGTCCGCGGCGACGACTGAGCAAATCCGGTGGTGAGGGCTGCGGCGCTGTGTCACCGTGTCGGGCGTGACTGAGCAACCCTCCGGGCACACTTACCTCGACTTCAACTCGCCGCTGTCCGGCTCGCGGGCACAGGACCTCATCGAGACGCTGCAGCCGCTGTCCGGCGCGACGGTGGTGGACCTCGGCTGTGGCTGGGCGGAGCTGTTGCTGCGAGTGGTCGCGGCCGAGCCGTCGGCGCGCGGGATCGGCGTCGACATCGACCTGACGGCGATCGAGCGCGGCCGGGCCAATGCCGAATCGCGCGGACTGGGCTCTCGCGTGCGTCTCGACGTCGACGATGCCACCAGGTGGACGGGTTCCGCCGACGTGATGGTCTGCATCGGGGCCGGCCACGCGTGGAACGGCACCCGCAAGTTGTTGGAGACCGTCCGGGAACACCTGCGTCCCGGCGGCAAGTTCCTGCTGGGAGAAACGTTCTGGGAGCGTCCTCCCACTCGGGAGGCTCTCGCTGCGCTCGACGCCGAGCCGGGAGACTTCAGTTCCCTGCCGGACCTGGTGGACCTGGCCATCGCCTGCGGCTATCGCATGCTGTCGCTGTCGGTCGCCGGCTCCGACGAATGGGACAGCTTCGAGTCGCGCTGGTGTGCCGGGCATGAGCACTGGTTGCTCGACCACCCGGACGCACCGGACGCCGACGAGGTCCGTGCGTTCGTGGACGAGCACCGCAACGGCTGGTTGCGCGGCTATCGAGGCCACCTCGGATTCGCCTACCTGACGCTGGTCCGCTGAGCCGTGATGTCAACGGGACAGGAGCACCAGTTCGCCGATCTCGGTCAGGCCGCAGTCGCAGTGTCGGGCCGGTCCGTCGCAGCCGGGTCTTGGGCCCACGAGCAGGAGAATTTCCAGCTGTGGGCCCAAGACGGCGAGAGCTGCGCTCACCAGCCGTCGGACGGAGGGATGGAAACCGCGTTGTGCAAGGGATTCGGCAGCTCACCGGCTGAGGGCACGGGCGGGCGCTGAGTCAGGTCGCGGTAGCCCATCGTGAGCCGGTAGCCGTTGAGCGGATACCGCGTGAACGCCGGTCCGACCAGGCTGCCCGCGTCCATGCGCCCGGCCAGCTCCGGGAACCGGCGCCGGTACGCGTCGGCCTCTCCGCGCACCATGCCCCAGAAGAGAGCTTCGTCCAGGCCGAGAAGTCGTTGCAGTGGCCGGAGAACGCCCACGAGCAGGGCGTCCACCACGTACTGCCGCAACACCGGCCAGTGCTTGCGCGGAAGCACCCGGTCGTGCGAATCCGGCTCGAGGCCGCGCTCCGGAACACGTTCCACCGAAACGTTGACGTCGTCGACCAGATCGTGGATCGCCACCCGCACGGGCAGGCCGTCCGCGTCGCAGATCACCGCGACGTTCTCGCCGTGCGGGTTCACCGTGATGCCGTAGGTGTAGAGCACGTGCAGCAACGGCCTCAGCAACGCACGCAGCAGCGCGGCGAACCACACCTGTGCGGGCACACCGGCCAGGCGCACGTACTCTCCGACCAGGGCCTCGTCGCTGCGGTCGACGTGCAGCAGGGCGGCCAGCGACCAGGACCGTTCGCCCTCGCGCAACCGAGGAGCGAGCGGCTCCCGCCAGATGCACCCGAGCGTCTCCAGCCACTGGTACGGGACATCACCGGCGCGGGAGAGCTGCGGGTGCCGCACGGTCACCGACGCGACCTCGCCGAGCAACTCGGTTCCCCACTCGCAGAGGAGCTTGTCCTGTGCCCAGATACCTTGAAGCCACTGGGACGTCATCGGCGCGGCCAGCGTGCAGTGCGTCGGGATTCCCCGGTACACCGACGTGTTCAGAATCCGCAGCGGCAGTTTCACCTGGAACCGTGCGGGTGAGTCCACATTGGACAAGGTGCGAATCGCCTGTGTCGGCAGGTACCAGTCGGGTCCCTCGCCCAACTCCACGATGCGCCCGCTGCCGAGCTCAGGCGCCCAGAGCGTGCGCACCACGTTGTCGAGCTGCCAGGGGTGAACCGGAAGCCAGACGTAAGCCTCCGGATCGACCCCGGTCTCCCGCAACACCTCGATGAACCGCTCGACGGCCGAGGGGGACAGCTCCTGGTCCCGCACGGCCTCCTCGGAGAGCCTCGACGTGCCGCGGAACTCCGCGAGCCCACGGTGAACGGCCAGCCACGACAACCGCATCGGCGTGCGAGCCTCGGGGCTGTAGCGCGCCTGGTCCTCCGCGGAGAAACCGATGCGGCCCTTGTTCGCGAAGATCCACGGGTGCCCTGTGAGGTGCCCGTCGAGTTCGGCGTGACCGAGGCCGGCCAGTTCCGCGACCGGCCGGGCCGTCGCCGCCATCGCGACGTCCGCAGCGAGCGTCGAGGTGACCTCGGCCAGCAAGCCGGCGATCGTCGCGGGATCGACCTCCATGAAGCGGCAGGCGTCGACCAGGAACTGCTGAACGTCGTCGCACGGCTCGACGACGTCGTCGCCCAGGATGCCGCTCGCGCTGCGCCGCACGGACCCCTGCTCGACCGCCCATCCGTCGAAGGAGGTCCGGGTCGCGGAGAACGTGTACGCCACGTCCCCCAGGCGCAGCACGTGTCCGGGTTCCGGTGTCAGCAACTGCTCGAAGCACAGCTCGCCGATCATCTTGGCGAGCAGTGCCTGCGAACACTCCCGCCACAGATCAGTCACGGGGATCCCCTCCTGCGGTGAAGTTGGTGAAAGCGGTCCGCTTGGGCAGTCGGTAGACCTCGCGACCGGTGACCGCGTTGAGGATCGTCGCGTTGCGCACCGCGCCGATGCCGAGGTCCGGCGCGGCGACGCCGTGGCTGTGCAGGTCGGCGTTCGCGACGAACACCCGGCCGGTCACCGACGGGTCCAGCTCGATCGAGTGGTCGAGCGCCACGCGGAAGCGCTCCTCGTCGTCGCGCCGCACCAGCGGTTCCAGCGGTCGCAAGAAGGCCGGCCGCCGCTGCTGGTAGCCGGTCGCCGCGACCACCAGATCGGTGGTGTGCGGAAAGGTCCTGCCGGTGTCCCGGTGCGCGCACGTCAACCGCACCCGGCCCGACGCGTCCACCTCGGCGTGCTCGACCGCGGTGCCCGGCCGCAGTTCCACCTCGGCGAGACCGGGCTGGAGTTCCCGCCGGTACAACAGGTCGTGCAGTTCTTCGAGGGTGCTCTCGGAGACGGCTTTGTAGTGCCTCCACTGCTCGGCGACCAGTGAGTCACGGGTGTCCTGCGGTAGCGAGTGGAAGTAGCGGACGTACGCCGGCGTGGTCATCTCCAGGACCAGTTTGGAGTAGTCCAGCGGTG
>DASYMV010000335.1:0-6068 GCA_036008865.1 Pseudonocardiaceae bacterium
GACTCCGGTGCTGGGCGTGAACCTCGGACGCCTGGGCTTCCTCGCCGAGGTGGACGTACCGGATCTCAGTGCCGCGTTGTGCGCCATCGACGAGCACGAGTTCACCGTCGAGGCCCGCTCCGGTGTGCGCTCGGTGATCGAGGGGAAGGACGTGGTCGCGTTCAACGACATCGCGCTCGTTCGCGTGCCCGGGCACGGGATGCCGGCCGTCCAGCTCCACGTCGAGGGGCACCCGTTCGTCCGCTACTCCGCGGACGCCGTCGTCGTCGCGACACCGACCGGGTCCACCGCCTACAACTTCTCCGCGGGCGGACCGATCGTCTCCCCCAAGGCAGAGGGTCTGCTCGTCACGCCCGCCGCGCCTCACTCGGCGTTCAACCGGTCGCTGTTCCTGTCCAGCGGGGAGCGGCTCGCGTTGGAGGTCCTCCCGTCCAGCGGTGAGGTCGCGGTCGAGGCCGACGGTCTGCTGAGCGGGTACCTGGGGCCCGGCTCCGTCATCGACATCTCCGTCCTGCCCGCAGCCGCGGGTGTCGTGCGGCTGGGACGCACGACGTTCTACCAACGCACCCAGCGCAAGTTCCGGCTCACCGGTTCGGCCGAGGCCGACTAGCGGGAGCCGGGGAGCCCACTGTGGACGATCGTGGCGTCTCACGCCCGTGCGTCCACCACCAGGGCCGTGACGTTGTCCGTGGTGCCCGCGCGCAACGCCGCTGACACCAGGGTCTCGGCGGCTGTACCGCTGTCGGCGGCACCGGAGACGATGTCTGCGAGCTCGTCGTGGCCGAGGCGCCGGTGGACCCCGTCGGTGGTCAGCACCAGGCGCCCGCGCCCGCCCGCGGTGCGCACGTGTCCCACCGTCTGCACCGTTGCAGACCGGACGGTGTTCGTGACCACGTGCTCCATGCGGGAGTCGGGAGTGCGCCCGTGGCGGCGGTAGAACTCCGCGACGGTGTGGTCGGTGGTCAATTGCACCAGAACCTCGCCGTCCCAGTGGTATGCACGGGCATCGCCCGCCCAGGAGACCGAGAACCCGCCGCCGAGGTGCGGCGGCAGCAGTGTCGCGGCGACGAGGACCGCGTCTGCGGATGAGTCGTCCAGCACGTCACGGGCGGCGAGCAGCGCGCCGACCGTCCCCGTGCGGTGCACCGTGCGCGCCGCGACCTCGGCCGCCAGCCGGGCGGCCTGCGCGGCGGCCGGGGTGTCGCCGATCCCGTCGGCGACCGCGAAGGCCAGCCGGCCCGTCGAGGCGTCGCGGGCCGTCGAGGTGGCGTCGGCGTTGTGACGCCGGAGCCCCTGCTCGCTGCACGTCCCCGAGTACAGCACGACCGGCGTGGTCCTTCCCACGAGCATGGCGTCCTCCTGGCTGCCCGGTGAGCGTCCTGCTTCCTCCATCAGGCCACGCCAACCGAAGAAAACCCGTAGAGCCACCTGTCAGGAACATGAGAAGTCAGCGCTTCGGCACAACGAGCACCGCGTCACCGACCGGCCGCTCACCGGTCGCGTCCGACGGCACGTTCACGGCCTTGCCCCGCACCGCCATCGTGGTGGAGCCGCCGCCGTCGAGGTTGAGCGCGTCCACCGCGCCGAGTGAGCGCAGGAACCGCGCGGCTTCGACGATGCTGAAGCCCTCGCTCACTCCGGGCTGCCTGCCGTCCACGGTGACCAGCAGCAACCGGCCTGACCCGTCGATCCCCGCCGCCGTCCGCGGATTGCGGCGCACGCCCCAGCTGTAGACGAACGACGGATCGGCGGCGTGCACGATGCCGCTGCCGACGGCGTCGACGCGGATCCGCCCGTCGCTCACCAGACCGGGGCCGCCGTTGATCACGTCGTCGTGCGGTCCGAAGTGGACGGAGCGACCGTCGGCGTCGTACACCTGCTCGTCGAGCCGCAACGCGGTACCTGGCTGGGCGTTGGTCCGCAACCAATCCGCCGCATTGCCGACGGCCTGCAGGACCGATCCCCTCGTCGGCACCGGACCACCGCGCGGACGCAGCGCGGTCACCACGTTCTGCTCGTCGAGCACTGCCTCCAGGCCCGCGCCGCGCGGTGCGGTACCGCCGAGTTGCGGGGTCATCAGCACCAGTTCGCTGTCGTCGGTGCACGCGACGTCGAGCAGCGGAAGTTCGGTGGGGCGATCACCTCCCACCCCGCCGCAGCCGGGGACGAGACCGGGCACGCGATTGACGCCGTCGAGCTCCCGCACCGCCGTCCGGGTGCGGACCGATGCGGCGGTGCGCAGCGGCGTGATCCGCGGCGCGCGACCGCCCTCGGCAAGCACGAGCGCAGGCCTGCCGTTGACGGCCTCGCTCTGCAGTTGACCGTCGTGCAATCCGATGCCCGCGGGCTCGCCGGCAATTCCCTGCGCCGGATCGATGACGAAGAAGCCGCCGTTGGTCCCGAGCAGTGCGTGCTGTGCCACGGCCATCGCCGATGTGGTCTCCCGCCCGGACACGGCCTGCCCGTACGACGCGGCGACGCGGCCGGTGAAGCGGCGCGGGTCGATCACGGCGACGTGCAGCTTCCACGGTCCAGCGGTCGAGTCTCCGTCCTGGCCGGTCCAGTCCGGCGCCGCGGTGAAACCGGCCGTGGTGAGCTCCGACGCGCGAGCCTGCGCCGCCGTGCGGTCCGGGAAGGTGCCGACGCGCACGCGCCAGCCCAGCTGGCCACGCGGCGTGTCGGCGAAGTCCGGCCAGTCGACGCGGTCCACCTGAGGGGACTGGCCCGCGGCGCGCAGTCGCTCGGCCAGTTGATCGGCGGCGGACCGGCTGCCGAGATCGGCGGTGGGCAAGTCCGGATCCGGGTTGCCGTCGCCCGGTAGCGTTGGCACTCGCACGATCACGGTCCAGTGCGCACCGGGTGACGGCTCGCCGAGGGTGCCGCTGAAGACGGAGATCCCCGGCGCGACGCGATCCACCGACCACCCCGCCACCGCCGGCGGTGGATCGACCTGGTCGGCTGGTTGCGCGGAGGCCGGGGGAGCGAGCAGAGCGATGACGAGTACGGGCGCGAGCACGTGGGTCGACCGCATGGTGGCTCCTGCTCTTCGTCGGACGCTCGGACGAGAAGACACCGCACGAACGCACCGCGGTCCAGGTCCATCCCGGATTGTTCACCGACTGGCCGTCACTCCGTCAGCTCCCCGGTGCCGTCGCTCAAGCCTCGCGCACCTGTGAGCTTCCCGTGGGCACGAGTGCGCCGGTCGATTCCCCGGCGGGACTGGGCATGAGCAACAACGCGCCCATGGAGATCACCGCGCAGATCACGATGTACCAACTGATCGCGGTACTGGTCCCGGTGGCCTGCAGCAGTGCTGCCGCGATCAACGGTGCGGGACCGCCAGCGATGACCGATGCGAGCTGGTAGCCCAATCCCGCGCCGCTGTAGCGGACGTTGGTGCCGAAGCTCTCCGCGATCAACGCCGCCTGTGGTCCGTACTGCATGTCGTGGAAGAGCAGCGACAGCACGATGGCGAGCAGCACCAGGCCCGGGATCCTGGTGTCGAGCAGGTGGAAGTAGGGGAAGGCGAACAGACCTGTGCAGACGATGCCGATGCCGTAGATCAGGCGGCGGCCGAAGAGGTCGGACAAGTGCCCGAACAGCGGGACGCTGATGAGGCCGACGGCAGCGGCGATCATCGTGTAGTTCAGCAGGTCGGCGCGCGCCATGTGCAGGTGCTTCGTGCCATAGGTCAGCACGAAGGTGATGAACAGGTAGAACGGCGCCTGCTCGGACAACCGGACGAAGGCCGACGTGAGGACCTCCCGTGGCTGACGGCGCAGAACCGTCCACACGGGTTGGCGCTCGATCGCCTTCTCCTGCTTGAGCCTGGCGAAGTCAGGGCTTTCCGTGACCCGCAGGCGCACCCAGAGCCCGATGGCGATGAGCACGATGCTGAGCAGGAAGGGGACGCGCCAGCCCCACGTCTCGAAGCTCTTGCCGCTGATCTTGCTGAGCACCGCGACCACGCCGGTGGACAACAGCAGACCGAGCGGAACGCCGAGCTGCGGGAAGCTCGCCATGAGGCCGCGCCGTTTCGCCGAGCCCCACTCCATCGACATCAGCACCGAGCCGCCCCACTCCCCGCCCACACCGATGCCTTGGACGATGCGGAGAACGACGAGCAGGATCGGCGCGAACACGCCGAGTGTCGCGTAACCGGGTAGCACGCCGATCAGGGTCGTGGCGACGCCCATCAACAGCAGGGTGATGACGAGCGTCGACTTCCGGCCGAGGCGGTCACCGTAGTGGCCGAAGATCGCCGCGCCGACGGGGCGTGCGGCGAAGCCGACGAACAGCGTGCTGAACGACTGGAGCACACCGACGCTCGGGGAGCTGGACGGGAAGAACAGCGCGGGGAAGACGAGTGCCGCGATGGTGCCGTACAGGAAGAAGTCGTACCACTCGATCGTCGTGCCGACGGTGCTGGCGATGACCGCTCGGCGGCGCTGAATGCGGTGGGTGTCGAGGTCAGTTGTCACGGCAAGCCTCCTAATTGGCTCAGCCACATGGCCACTCTGCCAGTGACGGGCGACACTGCTACGCTCCGAAACCCGATGTCAAGGGGGTTGCGTTGACCTTCTCCGATCCGCTACGCCCCCTGCCGCGGCCACGCCTCTACGAGCGGGTTCTCTCCCAGCTCCAGGAATATGCGCACACCGCCGGACTGAAAGCGGGTGACCGGCTTCCTCCCGAGCGCGAGCTCGCCGAGCGGCTCGGGATCAGCCGCGCTTCGGTGAAGCAGGCGATCGTCGTGCTGGAAGTCCAGGGGCTGGTCGACGTCCGCCACGGCGGCGGTACCTATCTGCTGAGGGACCACCTCATCGCGGAGCCGGTCGAGACGTTGGTCGAACGCCGCAGGCGGCTGCCCGACGTGCTCGATGCGCGCGAGGCGGTGGAGACCAAGCTCGCCCAGCTCGCGGCGCTGCGGCGCACCGACGCGGATCTTGCCGAGATCGACGCCGCCCTGGAGCAGATGGCCGAGCAGGTGGCCGCCGGTGAGCTCGGCGAGGACGGCGACCGGCGTTTCCACGCCGCGGTCACCGCGGCCGCGCGCAGCGGGCTGCTGGCCGAGTTCATGCGCGAGATCGCCCCGCAGATCGCGGAGAGCCGTCATGAGTCGTTGCAGCAGCCGGGACGGCCGGAGCGCTCGCTCGGCCAGCACCGGCGCATCGCCGAGGCGATTCGTGCGGGCGAGCCGGAGGACGCCCGGCGTGCGATGCGCGACCACGTGCTGACGGTCAGCGAGGTGCGGTTGCTGAGCTGGGACCCCGCCGCGCCGCAATCACCGACTTGACGCACGATCAGCGCTGGCTGTGACTGTGCCGCACGGCCTCGGCCCAGACCAGGTGGCGGACCACCGGCTCGGTTCCGTCCGCCAAGAACCGTCGCGCCGCGGCCTCCAGCTCCACGTCCATCACGGTTCCGCGCTCGAGGTGCTGGCGCAGGTGCTCGTGCCAGGTCGCCACGGTGAACGTCTCCACGAACACCGCCGGTTCCTGGGTGTCCTCGAACAGGCCCCACATCCTCGCGCCGGTGCGTTTGCGTGATCTCCCGACCTGCTGCATCGTGTCGATGAACGCGTCGGTGTTCTCCGGGTCCACCGTCCACTCGATGGTGACCAGAACCGGTCCCGCGTCGGAGTCGGGGCTGACCAAGCTCCGCGGTTCCTCCCACATGCGCGTGGTGGTGATGTCCAGCTGAACCTCGGGCAGCGACAGCATCCGGGCTCCGATCGCCGTGCTGAGCAGCATGCCCGCGGCGGGAACCACGAACGCGACACCGAGCCCGAACGAGTCGGCGACCAGTCCCCAGACGATCGCCCCCAGCGCCTGCCCGCCCATGAACACCAACTGGTAGTAGGCCAGGGCCCGCGCACGGGTCCACGCCGGGAGCAGGACCTGCGCCGAGGCGCCCAGCGTCGACTGCACTGCGATCCAGGTCAGGCCCGCGATCACCAGCGCGACGAGCGTGAACCCCACGGAAGGGGCGAGGCCGACGACCAGCACCGCCACCGCGTACAGCAGCATCGCGCCAGTCACGATCCGGTTCGTCCCCAGCAGGTCGCG
>DASYMV010000336.1:0-9032 GCA_036008865.1 Pseudonocardiaceae bacterium
CGAGAGGGCTCCAGGCGGGACCGTAGAAAGCGCCGAAAGCCCGCTGGAGGATGTCGTCCGAGGTCAGCTTGCGGTCCGGGTGGTTCGGATCGGTCACCTCACCGCGGTCGGCGCGAACCAGCAGGCCGTCCCACACCTGCGCGACGTCCTTGCCGTGCAGCGCGCACGATTGCGTGCGGTCGCACCACTTGACGAACTCGGTGAAGGAGTCCTCGGCCGTCGCGGCCTCCGTCTCGGCGAACTGACGGGTGCCGAGACTGTGGTCCATGTTGCTGTCGACGACCATCGCGCGGATGCGGTCGCCGTACCGCTCGGCGTACTGCTGACCGATCAGCGTGCCGTAGGAGACGCCGTAGTAGTTGATCTCGCGTTCGCCGAGCGCGCGACGCAGCGCGTCCACGTCCTGGACGACGGCCAGCGTGTCGGCGTGGTCGAAGATCGGGCCGCTGTTGCGACGGCAGTCGTCGCGCAACTCGCGGTTGAACGCGACGAGCTGGTCGAACTCGGCCTGGTCGCGCGGGTGCGACGAGGGTGCTCGCTGCAGCACCGCCAGGGAACACTTCACGGGCTGGCTCCGTGCGACGCCGCGCGGATCGAACCCGATGATGTCGAACCGCGCCTGCACCTCCGGACTGAAGACGCGCTTCGCTCCCAGGGCGAAGTCGACTCCGGACCCGCCGGGTCCGCCGGGGTTGATCAGCAGGACGCCGGTCCGCTTGCCCTGGTCGGTGGCCTTGCGCCGTGCGACCGCGAGGTCGAACCCCTCACCACGTGGCTGGGCCCAGTCGACGGGCAGCCGCAGCGTGCCGCACTCGGCCGTGGCGTCGGCCGGGCAGGGATGCCAGGCGATCTTGCCCACCGCGTCCTGCGCCGGGGCTTCCTGCGTTCGTGCATCGGCGACGCCCACGCCCCCGAACACCAGTCCACTGCTGACGAGCGCTGCCCCCAACGCCCTCGAGATCCGTTGCACAGGTCCTCCCGATGTCCTGTCCGACGACGAGGTCACAGGAGCCGGCGACTTCCGCAGGAAGACGCGAATCCCCGTGACCGTGTGATCGAGACTCGCACTGCGCACACAGCGCCCACAAGCGACTGAGGTCTGAGGCGCCATCCGTCCGTGGGCGGATGGCGCCTCTCGTGTCACACGAGTAGTGACCGCACCTCGTCGGCCGCGATGGCGGCGCGGTGGGCGTCCGGCAAGAGATCGAGCCAGCGCTGCACCAGAGCCCGTCTCCCGTCCTCGGTCAGCGCACCGAACAGGCGCAACCTCGCCATGCCGCCGTCGGGGAAGATGTCGAGCCGGGCGTGCGTCACCTCGGTGTCACCCGGCAGCCGGAAGCGGTGCCTGGTGTCGGGCTGCAACCGCGTCCTGGGCAACAGGTCGAACCACGACGCGGCGTCCTCGGGATCGGCCTTGCGCGCGTCGCACCCGCGCACCGACGCCCAGCCGGGTGCGTTCCCCTTGAAGTGACTGGTGTCCAGTTCCGCGAGCACGACGGTGCCGGGCGCGGCGAGGCGCAGTGCGACCCAGTCGTTGCCGTCGTCTCGTCGGCGCGCCGTCTCCCACCCCTCGCCCATCACAGTCGCCTGCCCCGGGGCGAGGAGGTTGCTCGGCGAGCTGTAGAACATGTTGCTGCAGCCGGTCACCTGCGCGCCGTTCTCCAGCGCGGCGAGGTCGATCGCCCCGGCGACGAAGTGACGAGGATCGGCGACGGGTTCGCCGTGCACGCGCAGCCGCGCGATGCCGCCGTCCGGGTACATCGTCAGCCGCACGTGCGTGTAGCGGCGGTCCGACGCCACGGAGAAGTGGTGCTTCTCGTCGCCGCCCAAGGAGGACTTGGGCACCACCGTTTCCCACTCGGCGGTGGCCAGTTCCTCGGGACTGGGGTAGCCCTCCACCGCGGTGGCTTCGACCGAGGCGTGCGGCGGGTAGTTGCCCGTGAAGAAAGCCGTGTCGACGACGACGCCGTGCAGAACACCTGGCAGGCCGAGGTGGACGACCGCCTGGTCGTCGCCCGGCTCGCGACGGCGCCGGGTCTCCCAGCCGTCGTACACCTGTCCTCTGTGGCCGAAGGTGTGGGGCTGGTACTCCGGGTCGGCGACCTTGATCAGATTCTCCCGTTCGGCGAAGAGCTCGTCGTTGGCCCACACCACACTTCCGCCGACCGCGTGGGACGCCAGGTCCGGCAGCCGGGTCCAGTCAGGGTTCTCGCTCATGCCTCTCCTCGGCTCAGCAGTTCGCCGCGCGGCTCGTCACCGGTGATCTCCTCGCCGCGCAACCAGGTCTGCTTGACGACCCCGGCGAGTGGCCGCCCGTGGTAGGGCGTGACGGGATTGCGGTGGTGCAGCTTCGTGCGATCGACCACGAAGGCCTCGTCCGGTGCGAAGACGCAGAAGTCCGCGTCGTGTCCAGGCGCGATGTGCCCCTTGCGCTTCAGGCCGGCCTGCGCGGCCGGGTTCCCGGCCATCCAGCGGACGACGTCGGTCAGCTCGTGCCCTCGCCGGCGCGCCTGCGTCCACACCGCGGGCAGTCCGAGCTGCAAGCTGGCGACACCACCCCATGCGACACCGAAATCACCGGTGTCGAACCGCTTCAGCTCCGGTGTGCAGGGCGAGTGGTCGCTCACGACGCAGTCGATCGTGCCGTCGGCGAGACCGCTCCACAGAAGTTCGCGGTTCGCCGCCTCGCGGATCGGCGGGCAGCACTTGAACTGCGTCGCGCCGTCGGCGATCTCCTCAGCGGTGAAACTGAGGTAGTGCGGGCAGGTCTCCGCCGTGACGGCAACACCGTCACGACGTGCGGAGGCGATCAGCGGCAGCGCGTCGGAGCTCGACAGGTGCAGCACGTGCACCCGCGCGCCGGTTTGTCTCGCCGCCTCGATCACGTGCGCGACCGCCACGTTCTCCGCGTCACGCGGGCGCGACGCGAGGAAGTCCTGGTAGCGCTCACCGTGCGCACCCGGCGCGTGGTCGATCGTCTCCGCGTCCTCGGCGTGCACGATCGTCAGCCCGTCGAAGGTGCGCAGCAACCGCAGCGCCTCCAACAGCTCTTCCGGTTGAACGTGCGGGAACTCGTCCACACCGGAGTGCAGCAGGAAGCACTTGAAACCGAAGACGCCCGCGTCGTGCAGCCCTTGCAGCTCCTCGGTGTTGCCGGGCACGATCCCACCCCAGAAGCCCACGTCGGTGTGCGCGCGCCCCGAGGCGGTCTTGCGCTTGACCTCCAGCGCGGCGACGTCGACGGTCGGCGGAACGCTGTTCAGCGGCATGTCGATGATCGTGGTGACGCCACCGGCTGCGGCGGCTCTCGTCGCGGTCTCGAACCCCTCCCACTCGCTGCGGCCGGGGTCGTTGACGTGGACGTGGGTGTCGACCAGTCCGGGCAGCAGCACCACGTCCTCGTCGAGACGTTCCACGCGTGTGCCGTCGAGCTCGGTGTCGTACGACTCGACCGCGACGATCCGACCGTCGTTCACACCGACCGCGCGTGCGCCCTCCCCCGCCGACGTGATCACGCGACGCGCCTTGAAGACCAGGTCGAACGTCATGTCACCCGCCCTCTCGCGCGTCGTGTGCTCCGGTCGGGAGCCATTCACGGGCGACGCGTCCCGCGAGACGTTCCAGCAGTGGTCCCGCCAGGGCGAAGCATCGGCCGGGATCCGGTTCGATGTCCAGGAGCGCGTACGCCGCCGAGATCCCGGCGCGCTGCAGCGCCTCCTGCTTCAGCAGGCACCTGCCTGCAACGGCGACCACGGGCACGCCACCCGCCGCCGCGGCCACCCCGGCGGGCGCCTTGCCGTTGAGCGTCTGCTCGTCGAGCGACCCCTCGCCGGTCACCACCAGCCGCGCGCCGGGAAGCGCCTGCGGGAAGCCCACGAGTTCCAGCAGCACCTCGATGCCCGATCGGCGGCGCGCGCCCAGCACGGCGAGGGCGGCGAAGCCGACACCACCTGCCGCACCGGCACCCGGCGCGTCGGCGTGCTCACGGCCGATCAAGTCGGCCCACCGGTCGAGCCTGGCTTCCAGCACCTCCACGTCAGCCGGCGAGGCGCCCTTCTGCGGGCCGTACACCGCGGCGGCCCCGGTCGGCCCGAGCAGCGGGTTGTCGACGTCGCTCGCCAGCACGAAGTCGACCCCCCGCAGCCGCTCGTCCAGGCCCGACAGGTCGACCGACGACTGGTCCACCCGCGCACCGAGGGCGACCAGCATGCCCTCGCCCCCGTCCGTGCAGGCGCTGCCACCCACCCCGAGCACGATGCGGCGGCAGCCGAGGTCGAGTGCGATGCGCAGCAGGTCACCGGTGCCCGCGCTCGTCGCGGTGAGCGGTTCCAGCCTCCCCTCGGGGAGTACGACGAGCCCGGACGCCGCGGCCATCTCCACCACCGCCGTGTCGCCGCGCACCGCGATGCTCGCGCTCACCGGCTTGCCGGTCGGGCCGGTCACCCAGCGGGTGACCCGGAGGTAGCCGGCGGCGATCGCGGCGTCGACCGTGCCGTCGCCGCCGTCGGCGACCGGCAGGCAGAGCACCTCGACACCCGGTGCGGCCGCCTGCAGGCCGCGCGCCACCGCCGCGGCGACCTCGGGGGCGGTCAGCGACCCCTTGAACTTGTCCGGCGCGATCACCACGTGACCAGCCACGGGACCCACCACCTCTCGCAGCGTCAACAGTCCTCCGATGTCGTGAGTGATTGGGAGGGCCATAGTCCTCCGAATCACTCACGACGCCTGATCAGGGAAGAGGCTCGAACTCCCGCATCGCAGCGATGGACGTGCCGTTGGCCGTGTTCCCCTCGCGCTCGATCATGATCTCGACGAGCACCGGACGGCTGGTGCGCTCGGCCTCCTTGCGCGCCCACTCCAGCGACTCGCGGATCTGTCCCGGCTCGGTGACCCTGGTGCCGGAGCAGCCGTAGGCCTCCATGATCTTGACGTTGTCCGAGCCGTTCGTGTCGTAGTGGATGTCCACCTCGTAGGACATGTCATAGCCGCCGTGGTCGGACGCCATGCGGATCAGGCCGAGATACTCGTTGTTCAACATGATCAGCACGAACGGCACGTCGTACTGGGCACCCACCGCGAGTTCCTCGACCAGGAACTGGAACGAGTAGTCGCCGACGACGCCGACGACCTCGGCGCCGGGATCCGTGCGCTTCAACGCCTTCTTCACGCCGATCGCCGCAGGGATCTCCCAGCCGAGCGGGCCGGCCTGCCCGCACACCTGGTAGTGCCGAGGCAGGTGTGTCTTCTGGTGCTGGCCGGACCAGATCTGGTAGAGCCCGATGGCGGTGACGAAGTACGTGTCCGGGCCGTAGAACTCGTTGATCTCCTTGAACACCCGCGGCGCCTTGACCGGGACGGTGTCGAAGTCCTCGCGCCGGGTCAACGTGGCCTTGAGCTCCTGCACGCGCGACACCCACGTGCCTGCTTCGCGGCCAGCACCACGGGCGCGCGCCAGGTCGGTCATCGCGCGCAGGAAGAGCTTCGCGTCCGCCACGACCCCGAGGTCCGGACCGAAGACCTTGCCGATCTGGGTGGGCTCGGCATCGACGTGGATGAACTTCCGTTCACCCCGGTAGGTCGCGAGGTCACCGGTGTGCCGGTCTCCGAAGCGGGCGCCCAGGGCGAGCACGAGGTCCGACTCGAGGAACGACGCGTTGCCGTAGCGCTGCGAGGTCTGGATCCCGGTCATTCCCGCGTAGAGCGGGTGGTCCTCGTCGACCGCACCCTTGCCCATCAGCGTGGCCTGGATCGGGATCTGCAGGTACTCGGCGAGCTCCAGCAGTTCGGCGTGCGCCTCCCCGCGGATCACACCGCCCCCTGCCAGCAGCAGCGGCCGCTGCGCGGCGAGCAGCATGTCGAGCGCACGCTCGACGCGCGGCCCGTGCGGCGCGAGTTCGACCACGGGCAGCGGAGCGTCGACCTCGCTGTCCCACTCGATCTCCTGCTTCTGCACGTCGATCGGCAGGTCGACCAGGACCGGCCCCGGCCGGCCGGAACGCGCCACCCGGAACGCCTCGCGGAAGATCCACGGCGCCTGGGCCGCCTCCTTCACCTGCACCGCCCACTTGCTGACGGGCTTGGCGATCTCGACGATGTCGACCGCCTGGAACGCCTCCTGGTGCAGCTTGGTCGAGGCCGCCTGGCCGGTGATGCACAGGATCGGCACGGAGTCGGCCTGCGCGGTGTAGAGCCCTGTGATCATGTTCGTGCCCGCGGGCCCGGAGGTGCCGATGGCGACGCCCACGTTGCCGGTCGTGCGGGACCAGCCGTCGGCCATGTGGGTCGCGCCCTCTTCGTGGCGGACGATCAGGTGCTCGATGGAGCCGTCGTTCTCCAGCGCCTTGTACAGCGGCAGGATCGCGGCACCGGGACAGCCGAACACCGTGTCTACGCCCTCGGACTTGAGGACCTCGACGACGGCTTGCATGACGGGGATCTTCGGCATGGTGTAGACACCTTTCGGGGAGCGGGCGGCCGGTTCCTGCTGTGCTTGCCGGCTCGTGCGGACACCTGCCGCCCGCGACCTGGACCTGGGAGCGCGTCAGCGCCCGGAGAAGTTCTCGATGACCTTCAGCAGTGCGGAGTGGTCGAGCGAGCCGTACCCCTGAGCCCGGCCCGACGCGATGAGTTGGGCGATCAGTCCGGTCACCGGCAAGGCGACGTCGGCCTGGCGGGCCGCGGCGAGCGCGATCCCCATGTCCTTGTGGTGCAAGTCGATCCGGAAGCCCGGCTGGAACTCCCGCGCGATCATCGACTCGCGCTTGAGGTCGAGGATCCGGTTGGCGGCGAGCCCACCCGCGAGCACGTCGAGGCCCGCCTTGGCGTCCACACCGGACGCCTCGAGCAGGATGATCGCCTCGGAGACCAGCGCGTAGACGCCACCGACTACGAGTTGGTTCGCGGCCTTCACGACCTGTCCGGCGCCGTGCGGTCCCACGTGTACGACGGTCTTGCCGACGGCGTCGAGCACCGGCCTCGCCGCGGCGAAGTCGGCCTCCCGGCCGCCGACCATGATTGACAGCGATGCCCGCTCGGCACCCGCCTGTCCGCCGGAGACCGGCGCGTCCAGCACGTTCACCCCCTTCTCAGCAGCGGCCTGCGCCACGGCCAGGGAGGTCTCGGGGCGGATCGTGCTCATGTCGATCAGCAGCGTGCCGGGCTCGGCGGTTTCGAGCACGCCCGAATCTCCGAGCACGACGGCCTCGACCTGTGGGTGGTCGGGCAGCATCGTGATCACGACTTGCGCACCCTTCACGGCGCCGGCAACGCTCGACGCACCGGTGCCGCCGGCCTCGATCAGCTTCGCCACCGCGCCTTCGTCGAGATCGTGGCCGGTGACGTCGTGGCCCGCGCGGACCAGGTGAGCCGCCATCGGCGAGCCCATGATGCCGAGGCCGATGAATCCGATCTTGCTCATGAGTTCAGTCCTTCCGGTCGAAGAGCCAGCCGAAGCTGTCCGCGCTCGCGACGGTCGGCTTGTACTCGGCGCCGACGTGGCCCGAGTAGCCACCTGCCTGGAGCTTCGCGAGGTAGCCGTCGATGTCGAGGCGTCCGGTGCCCGGCTCGTTGCGGCCTGGTACGTCGGCGATCTGCACGTGGCCGATGCGCGACACGTGGTCGGCGACCACGGCGTCGACGTCGTCGCCGTTGACGGTCAGGTGGTAGAGGTCGGCGAGCAGCGCGACGTTGTCCCGGTCGACCCGGTCGATCACCGCGAGCACGTCGGACGTCGTGCGCAGCGGGTAGCGCGGAGCACCGCTGACCGGCTCGATCAGCACGGTGGCACCGATCTCGGCGACGGCGTCGGCGGCGAAGGTCAGGTTTCCGACGGCAAGGGCGTCCTGCTCGTCGGGGTCGGCTCCGTCGAGGCGGTTGCCGTACAGGGCGTTGAACGCCCGGCAGCCGAGCCGTTCGGCGATGCCGACGGCGACCCCGACGTTGTCCCGGAACTCGTTCTCGCGTCCCGGCCACGACACCACGCCGCGGTCACCGGCGGGCATGTCACCGGCGAAGAAGTTGAGTCCCACGAGCCGGACGCCGGCGTCGCCGACTGCGCTCACGAACTCGTCGACCGCGCGGTCGTCCGGCACGGCGACGTCGAACGGCCACCAGAACTCGATCGCGTCGAAACCGGCCGCGCGCGCCGCTGCGGGCCGCTCCAGCACCGGTAGCTCCGTGAACAGCATCGACAGGTTGACGTCGTACGGCAGCGAGTGCTCAGACACGGCGCTCCTTTCACATAGCGGAAATGCGATTCCGTTGTATGAAAGCCTAGGACCAACTGCGGCATGGAGTCAACGGCCGCGCCAGACTGTTGACAGCACTGCACGGCACTCGTACCGTCCCTCAGAACGGAACTTTCTTTCCGCAATGTAGAAACTAGGAGTCCGCGTGTCCGGCCTGGACAGGTTCAACTCCGCACCGCCGGAGGAACTCCGCCCCCTGCTCATCGAGTGCCTCGCGGTGCCTCGCTGGGTCGACGCCGTGCTCTCCGGACGGCCCTATCCGGACGTCGACGCGCTGCTCGCGACGTCGAACCGGATGGCCGAGAAGTTGAGCGACGAGGAGATCGGCTCGGCGATCGCGGGCCATCCGCGCATCGGCGAGCGCGCTGTGCACGAAGGGGTCTCCGCGCGCTGGTCGGCGTCCGAGCAGTCCGGTGTGGACCCCTCGCTCGCGCAACGCCTCACCGCCGCCAACCTCGCCTACGAGGAGCGCTTCAGGCACATCTACCTGGTGTGCGCCACCGGCCTGAACGGCGAGCAGATGCTCCAGAACCTGACGTCGCGCATGGACAACGACGCGGAGACGGAGCTGGGCGTGGTCAACCAGGAACTGGCGAAGATCGCCGCACTGCGGCTCGCGAAGGTGGTGTCATGACCAGCGCTGTCACGACGCACGTGCTCGACTCGGCCGCCGGACGCCCGGCGGCCGGGATCCCGGTGCGGCTGGAGTGCGACGGCGAGCTCCTCGCAGAGGGCCGCACCGACGACGACGGCCGAATCCGCCACCTCGGGCCGCAACGGCTCGAG
>DASYMV010000337.1:0-23251 GCA_036008865.1 Pseudonocardiaceae bacterium
CCCCACTGCGCGGGGTGGGTCAGCCGGACCTCGTCGGGCACGGCGCCGCCCAGCTGACGGGAGGTCTCCTCCAGCACGCGTCCGAGGACCGCGGCCAGTGCGTCGGTGACGGGCACGACGCGCTCGCCCAGCAGCAGGGCACCCTCGTCGACCCGCCGCTTGGGATTGGGCTCGAACCGCGCGGGGTCGAGCCGGGCCCGGCGCTCGGCGTCGCGGCCGACGAGCAGCGTGCCGTCCCCCTCGCAGAAGACGGCTGAAGGCATCGTCGACGAGCCGTCCACCTCGACGACCCCTGGAAGGCGGCCCGGCCCGGACAGCACTGCGACAGTGTTCGACGTACCCAGGTCGACCGACAGGACGCGCACCGTTCTCCGTTCGCCGCGTTCGGTGAGTGATGTTCCCACGTGATCCCGGCCTCGCGGGTGACGGCCGACCACATCGAGCCCGTGTGCTGCCGCTCACACGGCGGTGATCGATCTGAACATCTGAACCGTCGAGAAGGTTGTGCGTACGGGTACATCGGAGCCGCTTGCCCGGAAAATGTCGGTGGGCTCGGTCAGGATGGCGCAAGTGGACGTGCTGGAGGCTTTCTCCCCCGCAACCCGGCAGTGGTTCCAGGGGGCGTTCGAAGCCCCGACCAAGGCACAGGCCGGGGCGTGGCAGGCGGCTGCCGCCGGCGAGCACGCGTTGGTGATCGCGCCGACCGGGTCCGGCAAGACGCTCGCCGCCTTCCTGTGGGCGCTCGACCGGCTGGCGTCGAGTCCCCCGCCGGACGACCCGAAGCGGCGATGCCGAGTCCTCTACGTCTCCCCGCTCAAGGCGCTCGCGGTGGACGTCGAACGCAACCTCCGAGCACCGCTCGCGGGCATCCGCCAAGCCGCGCACCGGCTCGGCCTGACCGAGCCGTCGATCAGCGTCGGCATGCGCACCGGTGACACCTCGCCCGAAGAACGGCGCGCGTTCAACCGCACGCCGCCGGACGTCCTGGTCACCACGCCCGAGTCCCTGTTCCTGCTCCTCACCTCCGCCGCACGCGAGTCGCTGCGCGGCGTCGAGACGGTGATCCTCGACGAGGTCCACGCGGTCGCGGGCACGAAGCGCGGCGGCCACCTCGCTCTGTCACTGGAGCGCCTCGACGCGCTGCTCGACGAGCCCGCGCAGCGCATCGGCCTCTCGGCGACGATCCGACCGGTCGAGGAGGTCAGCTCCTTCCTCGCAGGCGGGCGCCCGGTGACCGTCGTCCAGCCCAAGACCCCCAAGACCATCGAGGTCGAGGTGGAGGTTCCGGTCGAGGACATGTCGCAGCTCGGCCGGCCGACAGGTGAGGTCTCCGGGTCGGCCGCGGGCCCGGAGCAGCGCGCGTCGATCTGGCCCTCGGTCGAACAGCGCGTTCTGGAACTGGTGCGCGAGCACCGTTCGACGATCGTGTTCGCCAACTCCCGGCGGCTGGCGGAGCGCCTCACCGCGCGGTTGAACGAGCTCGCCACCGAGGAACAGGCGGAGCTCGAGCAGTTCCCGGCCGAGGCGATCGGGCAGTCGGGCTTCACCACGCAGTCCGCGCCGGTCATCGCTCGTGCGCACCACGGATCGATGTCGCGAGAACAGCGCACCGTGGTGGAGGAGGAGCTGAAGTCCGGCCGGTTGCCGTGCGTCGTGGCGACCTCGTCGCTGGAGCTGGGCATCGACATGGGCGCGGTGGACCTGGTGGTCCAGATCGAGGCGCCGCCGTCGGTCGCATCAGGTCTGCAGCGCGTCGGACGCGCCGGGCACCAGGTCGGTGCCGTGTCGCGCGGCGTGATGTTCCCGAAGTTCCGCGGCGACCTGGTCTCCTGCGCGGTCGTGGCCGAGCGCATGCGCGACGGCGCGATCGAGGCCGTGCGCTACCCGCGCAACCCGCTCGACGTGCTGGCCCAGCACGTCGTGGCGATGGTCGCGATGGAGACCTGGACGGTCGAGGAGCTGGCGGGGCTGGTGCGCAGGGCAGCGCCTTTCGCCGCACTCCCGGAGTCGGCGCTGCACGCGGTGCTCGACATGCTGGCGGGCCGGTATCCCAGCGAGGAGTTCGGTGAGCTCCGGCCGCGGATCACCTGGGACCGGATCACCGGCGAGCTGCGCGGGAGGCCCGGGTCGCAGCGGCTCGCGGTCACCTCCGGCGGCACGATTCCCGACCGGGGTCTGTTCGCCGTGATGACACCCGGCTCGGAGAGCGGGGCCGGCTCGCGGGTCGGCGAGCTCGACGAGGAGATGGTCTACGAGTCGCGGGTCGGCGACACCTTCCTGCTGGGCACGTCGTCCTGGCGGGTCGAGGACATCACCCACGACCGCGTGATCGTCGTCCCGGCGCCCGGCCAGCCCGCGCGGATGCCCTTCTGGAAGGGGGACGCGCCGGGACGCCCGCTGGAGCTGGGTCGTGCGCTGGGCGCGTTCCTGCGGGAGGTGTCCACGATGGAGCCGGCGCAAGCGCGCAAGCGTGCGAGCGAGGCCGGTCTCGACGACTGGGCCACCGAGAACCTGCTGAGCTACCTGAACGAGCAGCGCGAGGCGACTCGCCACGTCCCCAACGACCGCACGATCCTCGTCGAGCGCTTCCGCGACGAACTCGGTGACTGGCGGCTGGTCGTGCACTCCCCGTTCGGCGCACAGGTGAACGCCCCGTGGGCGCTGGCGATCGCGGCCAGGTTGCGTGAGCGACGCGGCATCGAGATCCAGGCAGCGCATTCGGACGACGGAATCGTCGTGCGGATGCCGGATGCGGTCGATCTGGAGGGCGCCGAGGTGATGGCAGGCGCCGAGGACGTCCTGCTCGACCCCGAGGAGGTCGAGCAGATCGTGGTCGCCGAGGTGGGAGGCTCGGCGCTCTTCGCGTCCCGGTTCCGCGAGTGCGCGGCCCGTTCGCTGCTGCTCCCCAGGCGCGATCCGCGCCGCCGGACCCCCCTGTGGCAGCAGCGGCAGCGCGCCGCGCAGTTGCTGTCCGTGGCCTCGAAGTACGAGAGCTTCCCGGTGGTGCTGGAGGCCATGCGAGAGTGCCTGCAGGACGTGTACGACGTGCCCGGCCTGCGCGAGCTCATGAGCGAGGTGCGGGCCCGCCGCGTGCGAGTCGTCGAGGTCGAGACCTCCACGCCGTCGCCGTTCGCCCGCAGCCTGCTCTTCGGCTACGTCGGCATGTTCCTGTACGAAGCGGATGCACCTCTGGCCGAGCGGCGGGCCGCCGCGCTGTCGTTGGACTCGACGTTGCTGGCGGAGTTGCTCGGCTCGGAGGCGATCCGCGAACTGCTCGACCCGGAGGTGGTCGAGGAGATCGAGCGCAGCCTGCAGCGGCTCGCACCGGACCGGCGCGCGCGCAACCTGGAGGACGCCGCGGACCTGCTGCGCTTCCTCGGTGACCTGTCGGACTCCGAGGCGGCGCAGCGCGGTGTCTTGCGCGAGTGGCTCGACGAACTGGTCGCGCAGCGCCGTGCGATCCGGGTGCGGATCGCGGGTCAGGACCGCACCATCGCGATCGAGGACGCGGGCCGGGTTCGCGACGCGTTGGGCGTGGCGCTCCCGGTCGGTGTGCCCGAGGTCTTCACCGAGCCGGTGGCCGATCCGCTCGGGGATCTGCTCGGTCGGTACGCCCGTACACGGGGACCGTTCGCGGCGGCGCAGGCTGCCGAACGGTTCGGCCTCGGCATCGCCGTCGTGACCGGTGTGCTGGAGCGCATGTCGGGCACCGGGCGCCTGGTCCGCGGTGAGCTGAGGCCGGGCGGAACGCACACCGAGTACTGCGACGCCGAGGTGCTGCGGCGGTTGCGCCGCGGTTCGCTCGCACGGCTGCGGTCCGAGGTCGAGCCGGTCGAACCTGCCGCACTGGGTCGTTTCCTGCCCAGCTGGCACGGCGTGGGCCGCAGGTTGAGGTCCGCCCCGACCGTCGATGACGTGCTGTCGGTGGTGGAGCAGCTGGCCGGCGCTCCGCTGCCCGCCAGCGCCTTCGAGTCGTTGATCATGCAGGCCCGCCTGCCGGGCTACTCCCCCGCGCTGCTGGACGAGCTGACGGCCACCGGTGAGGTCACCTGGACGGGCTGCGGCTCGCTCTCCGGCGGTGACGGGTGGATCGCGCTGGCACCGACCGACGTGGCGGATCTGCTGCTCCCGGACCTGGTGCCCGAGGCCGTTCCGGAGTCGCCTCTGCACTCCGCGGTGCTGTCCGCACTCGAGGGTGGTGCCCTGTTCTTCCGGCAGCTCGTCGACCGCGTGTCGGCCACCGAGACGACCACCGACCAGGAAGTGGTCGGTGTGCTGTGGGACCTGGTGTGGGCGGGTCTGGTCACCAACGACACCCTGTCGCCGCTGCGTGCGCTGGTGTCGGGGCGCGGCGCGGCGCACAAGCCGCGCCGGTCCGCGCCACGAGGCCGCTACGCGCGACTGCGTTCAGGGCGGCCGGAGATGCCGAGCCGCACCGGGCCGCCCATCGCCGCCGGGCGGTGGTCGCTGGCGATCACCCCGACGTCCGAGCCGACCCGGCGCGCGCACGCGCGATCCGAGGCCTTCCTGGAACGGCATGGCGTGCTGACCCGCGGTGCCCTCGACACGGAGCGGGTGACCGGTGGGTTCAGCGGCGTCTACAAGGTGCTGCGGGCCATGGAGGAGTCCGGGCAGGTGGTCCGCGGTTACGTGGTCGAGGGGCTGGGTGCGGCCCAGTTCGCCGCTCGAGGAGCGGTCGACCGGCTGCGCACGTTGTCCCGGCCACCCGGTCAGGAACATCCCGCCAAACCGGACGCGGTCGTGCTGGCGGCCGCGGACCCGGCGCAGCCGTACGGCGCGGCACTGCCGTGGCCGGACGCGGTCGGCGAGGGCAAGCACCGGCCGGCCCGCAAGGCGGGGGCCCTCACCGTGCTCGTCGACGGGGTGGCGACGCTCTACGTGGAGCGCGGCGGCAAGTCGCTGCTGTCGTTCACGGAGGACGAGACGGCCCTGCAGACCGCGGCGCACGCCCTGGGACAGGCGGTCCGCGACGGCTGGCTCGGACAACTGGCGGTGCAACGCGCCGACGGTGAGATCGCACTGGGCTCGCACCTGTCGAAGGTGTTGCAGGAAGCCGGTTTCCGGGCCACCCCGAAGGGTCTGCGTCTGCGCGCCTAGCTGTACCGCAAGAAAGCCAACCGGCCCCGACCTGCCCTAGGTGTACTGACCACAGAGGTCAGGTACGGGCGACACGGACTCCAATGATGTTGGAGTGAGGGAGGGCCTCCGCGTTTGGTGTGGATTGCGACGTCTACACCGAACCACCGGAGGCCCTCGTGTCCCACCGTAACGCCCCGCTGTCCGAGACCGGCAGGCTGCGCCTGGCTGGCTGCGCCTGGCTGGCCCGCAAGGTCGATGCGGGCACCGCGCGCATCCGCTCGGCCACCCTGTCGTTGCAGCGTGGACGCTGGCACGTGGCGTTCTCCGTCGAGGTCGACGAACCCGCCCCGATCCCGCGCCGCACCGCTCGGGTGGTCGGCGTCGACCTCGGGATCACGCAGCTGGCGGTGCTCTCCACCGGGGAGCACGTCGCGAACAGTCGTCGTCGCGACCACGCGCTGCGCGGCCTGCGCCGCACCCAGCGCGCCTGCGCCCGTCGTCGCGGCCCGGACCGCCGGACCCGGCAGGAGCCGTCGAACCGGTGGCGCAAGGCACGTGCCCGCGCCGACCGGATCCACACCCGTGTGGCCAAGCCAACCTGCGGCGCAACGACACCCACCGGCTCACCACGCGCCTGGTCCGCGACGTCGACACGATCGTGATCGAGGACCTGGCTGTGGCGGGCCGCTGGTTCGCCAGCAGTAAGACCTGCTCGGGGTGTGGCACGGCGAAAGCCAAGCTGGCCCTGTCCGAGCGGACGTATGCGTGCACGTGCGGCAGTCAGACTGCCTCGGGAAGAGGCGATCACGACTCAACGTCGCGGCCGTGAGGACGTGGCTCGATGACGACGTTTCCACACGTTTCATCGAACGGTAACGTCTCGCCGATGGTGAAGCTGGTTCTCGGTCCGCTGCTGAGACACGTCAACTCCACCTCGGCGACGGTGTGGGTGGAGACCGACGCACCGTGCCAAGTGGGCGTCGCCGGCCACACGGCCGAGACGTTCCGGGTTGGTGATCAGCACTTCGCGCTCGTGCTCGTCGAAGGCCTGGAGCCGGGCAGCAGTACCGAGTACCAAGTGCGGTTGGACGGTGCTCCGGCCTGGCCGGAGCCGGACTCACCCTTTCCCACGCCGCGGATCCGCACTCTCGACGAGCGGGGTGACAGGTTCCGGCTGGCGTTCGGCTCCTGCCGTGCCGCCAAGCCCGTCCAGCCCGCGCAGCGGGACAAGCTCGGTCCGGACGCCCTGGACGCCTACGCGGGCCGCATCGCCGGACTGCCCGAGTCGCAATGGCCGGACGCGTTGCTCCTGCTGGGCGACCAGGTCTACGCCGACGAGCCGACCACGCAGACCAAGCGGTGGCTGCACGGACGTCGGCGCCACGAGTACGACCCGACCGACGAAGTGGTGCACTTCCGTGAGTACGCGCAGCTCTACCACGAATCGTGGGCCGACCCGGAGATCCGCTGGCTGATGTCCACGGTGCCGACCTCGATGATCTTCGATGATCACGACGTGCGCGACGACTGGAACACCTCGCAGGCCTGGCGCGAACAGATGGCCGCGAAGCCGTGGTGGCGTGCCCGCATCCGCGCCGGTCTCGCCTCCTACTGGGTCTACCAGCACCTCGGCAATCTCGGACCTGACGAGTTGGAGAGCAACGAGGTGTACGTCAAGGTGCGGAGCTCGGGTCCCGACGAGGACGCGCTGCCGTTGCTCGAGGACTTCGCCGAGCAGGCCGACGCCGAGGTCGACGGCAAGAAGTCCGCCTGGTGGAGCTATCGGCGCGACTTCGGCCGGGTGCGACTGCTGGTCATGGACACCCGGTGCGGGCGCATCCTCTCCGGTCCCACGCGTCTGATGATCAGCGATGAGGAGTTCGAGTGGATCGAGCGCAACGCGCACGGCGACTTCGACCACCTGCTGCTCGGTTCCTCACTCCCGTGGCTGATGCCCCACGGCCTGAGCCACCTGCAGTCCCTCAACGAGCACGGCACCGGGCGACCGGGCCTGCGCGGGCGGCTGTCCGAGCGGGTGCGGCAGGCCGCCGACCTAGAGCACTGGCCCGCGTTCCGGACATCGTTCGACCGTCTGTCGCGTCTGATCCAGCGAGCCGCGGACGGCGGGCGCGACGGGCACGCGCCGAGCAGCGTGTGCGTTCTCTCCGGGGACGTGCACCACAGCTACGTCGCACAGGCTCACTACTCGGAGCACACGCGGGCGAAGGTCTTTCAGCTGACCTGTTCGCCGGTGCACAACGAGCCTCCTGAGGTGTTCAAGCCCGCCTTCCGGCTCGCTTGGAGCCGGCCGCTGGCGCGACTGCTGCGACGGTGGGCCGACCGGGCGGGCATCCCGGCCGACCCGATGTCGTGGACGAAGCTGAGCGGCCCGCACTTCGGCAACGCGCTGGCGGTGCTGGACGTGGCCGGCCGTCGGGCGGACTTCCGGCTGGAGTCGGCCGCACGGGACGGTCACGGCTTCGTCGAGACCGCCCATCTCCGCCTGACGCCGCCCTGAACGCGCTACTTGGTCGCAAGCCGGAGCAGCGCCCAGAGCTGCGCGACGGCGTCGGCATCACCCTCGGCCTCCACTTGGCGGTCGGACGCGCGGCCCCACAACCACAGGTAGAGGTTGGTCGGCGTGCCGGTCACCAGTGCGTCCGCACTCTTCGCCTCCTCGTACGTGGCCGGCCGGGCGCTGCATCCGTCCGGCCCGGTGCCGGCGAGCCACACCCGGTCGGCCAGGTGTATCGCCACCGTGTCCTCCCGCGTGCCGCTGACTCCCATGGAGGGCAAGCGGTGGCCGAACCAGAACGACAGCACCTCGTCGACGCCGTCGATCACGACGTCCTCGGGGACCGGGTCGATCGGCAGTCCGGCCGCGCCTTGGACGTCGATCCGGTGCACGGTGGTCTCGTGAGCCAACCGCCTGCGCCAGAACCCGTGGGTCATGTCCTCCGGCCACCAGGTGGAACACGACTCGGCCGGATCGTGCGCGGCCAACTCCCCCAGCAGCGGCCCGAGCCCTGAGCGCACGAAGTCCGAGAGTTCCTGCCCCGGCGCCGGCTCGGGCCGCACCTCACCCGGCTCCTGGCCGTCGCACAGCCACCGCAGCACCGAGCGGTACATCCCGCCGACGTGCCGTGCCGTCTCCCCCAGGTTCAGGCCCGGACAAGCCGGCACCTGCCGTTCCCGGCGTTGGCCGTGCACGGCGGTCGCGAGCAACTCGGCCTCCACGCCGAGCACCTCCAGCAGCCTTCCGTAGTCGATCAGTGCCCTGCCCGGACGTGCAGCGCTCACCGCCTCGCCTCGTACATGATCCTGTCGATCAGCAGCAGGAACTCGCCGGTCTGACGCACGAGGTCGTCGGCCGACCGCTGGGTGACGAGCCGGGTGATGCCCGCTTGTACGGCTGCCCGCGTCGCCGAGCCGGACGCGAAGAACGCGGCCCACTCGCGCAGTTCCGGCGCGACCGAGGTGAGCAACACCCACACGCTGGCCGGCTTGGCCCGGCCGCGGTGCGGCCGGCCGCGCAGGGCGAGCACCGCCGCCGCGGCCCGCAGCGCGGACAGGTGCGCGGTGGCGAACCGCTCCGCGGGTTCAGCCGCGCGTTCGGCCTCATCGAGTCCGTCTCGGGCCTGCTTGAGCAACGCGACGGCCGAAGCCGGCGGGAGTGGCAGCGGAACCTGAACCGGTCGAAGGGGCCGCGGCCGGGGAACGGGTGTGGTGTTCCGGGCGGGGCTGGGGATCGGGAAGTCGATCGAAGCAGACATCGGCGGCCTCCTCGTGGCGTCAGGAAAGCGACGTCACCGCCGAGGGGAAGCCGGCGGCGCCCGGTGGTGGGGGTGCTTCCCCCACTCCCACCACCGGGGCATCAGGTTGCTCGAACACATGTTCGAGCGAATTCAGAGTAACCCCTGGTCCCGAGATTCCTCAACCCACTTCGACCATCGGACTCGAACAGGTGTTCGATCACACCCCTCCCCGGCACGAGAGCTTCGCCACGTGGTCTGATGGAACCTGTGAGTTCACAGGACCATCCGGGGATCCGCAGGGTCGCCGCGGCACTGTCCGATGCCGGCCACCACGACTCGGTCGCCGGCATCCGCGTGCTCGCAGACGCCGTCCGCACCGCCGCCGAGGCCGCGCAGGCCGTGGGCGTCCCGGTCGGCGCGATCGCCAACAGCCTGCTGTTCGCCGCGATCCACGACGGCATCGCGGCCCCGCTCCTGGTGCTCACCTCCGGCGCCCACCGCGCCGACACGGGGCTGCTCGCCGAGCTGACCGGTGCGGACACCATCAAGCGCGCCGACCCGGACTTCGTGCGGCAGCACACCGGGCAGGTGATCGGCGGTGTGTCGCCGGTGGGCCATCCGGCACCCGTCCGGACACTGGTGGACGTCGCGCTGTCGGACCACGACGTCGTGTGGGCCGCCGCCGGCCATCCGCACGCCGTCTACCCGACGACCTTCGCCGAGCTCGTCGAGCTGACCGGCGGCACGCCTGCGCAGGTCGCGCCATGACCGCCGCACCGTCGCCGCGCCGCGAGCGGGTGGTCGAGCTGTCGCCCCAGGAGCTCAACGCGCGGCTCGGTGAGGCGCTCGAGCTGTACGTGACCGCGATGAACTACCCATCGGGCACCGTGGACCAACGGGCGCCGATGTGGCTCGCGCACATGCTGCGCGAGGGCTGGCGCTGCGTCGTCGCACTCGGTGCGAGCGACGAGCTGCTCGGCATCGGATACGGATACAAGGGCGCCGCGGGCCAGTGGTGGCACGAGCAGGTGCGGCGAGGACTGACCACCGTCGCGGGCCCGTCCGCGGTGAACGAGTGGATGCACGACTACTTCGAGCTGACCGAACTGCACGTGCTGCCGAGGGCGCAGGGCCGCGGCATCGGCGAGGACCTGCTGCGCAGGCTCCTGGACGAGGTGCGCACGTCGCGGGTGCTCCTGTCGACCCCCGAGGGGCCGAGCAAGGCGTGGCGGCTGTACCGCCGGGTGGGTTTCGTCGACGTGCTGAGGCACTACCAGTTCACCGGAGACCCTCGGCCCTTCGCCGTGCTCGGCCGTTCGCTGCCGCTGTAGCCGCCGCACCGGTGCCCGGAATGCCGTGAAGGGAGTTTCACCAGCGCCGGACGCTGGTGGAACTCCCTTCATTCGACGACTCAGAGCTCGGCGAGCCGCTCACGCAGGGTGTCCAGGCCCATGGCGCCCATCTCGAGCGCCTGCTTGTGGAACACCTTGAGGTCGAACGCGTCGCCGTGACGGCGGCGCGCGTCGTCGCGCGCGGCGAGCCACAGCCGCTCACCGATCTTGTACGACGGCGCCTGGCCCGGCCAGCCCAGGTAACGATCGATCTCGTCGCGCACGTGCGCGGGATCGCTGATCGTGCGGGTGAGCATGAGCTCCAGACCGAGCTCCGGGGTCCAGCGCTCGCCTTCGTGGAAGCCGGTGCCCTTGGGGATCTCCAACTCCAGGTGCATGCCGATGTCGATGATCACGCGCGCGGCGCGGAACAGGTGCGCGTCGAGCATGCCGAGCAGGTCGCCGTCGTCGGACAGGTAGCCCAGCTCGCGCATCAGGCGCTCGGCGTACAGCGCCCAGCCCTCGCCGTGACCGGACACCCAGCACATCAGCCGCTGGAAGTCGTTCAGCGAGCCCGCCTGGTACACCGCCGTGGCGACCTGGAGGTGATGGCCGGGCACGCCCTCGTGGTAAACGGTCGTGACCTCGCGCCAGGTGGAGAACTCCTCCTTGTCCGCGGGCACGGACCACCACATGCGGCCGGGACGGCTGAAGTCCGGGGTCGGGCCCGTGTAGTACGCGCCGACGCCGCCACCGGGAGGTGCGATCTTGCACTCGAGCTTCATCAGCTCGTCCGGCAACTCGAAGTGCACGCCTCGCAGGTCCTGCAGCGCCTTGTCCGACAACTGCTGCATCCACGCCTGCAGGGCCGCCTGACCGTGCACCAGGTAGCGCGGATCGGCGTCCAGGGCGGCGGCGGCCTCGGCCAGCGTGGCGCCGGTCTTGATGCGCTCGGCGACCTGCTTCATCTCCGTCTCGATGCGGATGAACTCCTCCCAGCCCCACTGGTAGGCCTCGGCGAGGTCCAATCGCGACCCGGTGAAGTACCGCGACCACAGCCGGTAGACCTCCTCACCGACGGCGTCCTTGGCAGGGGCCTTGGGCGCGAGGTCGTTGCGCAGGAAGACCGCCAGGTCCGCGTAGGCCTCCGACGCCGCCCTGGCGCCCGCCTCCAGCTGCGTGCGCAGTGCGCCGTCGGCCTGGTCCGCCCCGGCGATCAGCGAGCTGAAGAACGACTTGCCACCGGACAGGCCCGCCCACGTCGCGCACTGCTCTGCGACCCTGGTGATCTGCCTCAGCGCCGAGACGTCGCCCTTGTCGGCGGAACGGGCGAGGGAGGCGCGCAGGTTGGCCACGGCGTCGGGCATCGCGGCCAGGCGCTTCGCGACGACCGCCCACTGCTCCGGAGTCTCCGTCGGCATCTGGTCGAACACGTCGCGCAGGCCCTGGACGGGGCTCGCGATCACGTTGAGCGCCGACTCGACCTGCCCTGCCTCGTACAGCTCCAGGTCCAGCCCGACACGCTCCAGGAACACCGCCTTGGCGTCGCCTTCGGACTTGTCGACGGGCTCCGCCGCCTCGATCGCGCTCAGCGCGCGCTTCGCCAGTTCGTGGCGCGCCGCGTGGCCTTCGGGCGAGTAGTCGGTCAGCTGGTCGTCGTGACCGGGAATCCCGAGATGGGTCGCCGCGATGGGATCGAGTGCCGCGTAGTCGGCGACGAACTGATCGCTGATGCCGTGGACACCGGCACGGGGAGAAGACATGGCGGCACGGTACAACGCGGTCCCGACCGCCCGACAGCTCATTAGCCCTGCTCACGATCGAGGGTCGGACACGCCGTCGGAAGGTCAATTCCGGGCGGAGCTGGCAGGATGGCTGCGTGCCAAGAGCCTCCGCGCTCCTCATGTCGGTGTTCCTCCTGCTCGCCGCGTTCTCGCTGACGGGCTGCATGCGCCTGCACGCCGCCATGGCGGTCTCGGCGGACGACCGGGTGTCGGGCGAGATCATCGCCGCGACACTGCCGACCCAGGAGAACGATCCAGGTCCGCAGCTGAAGGTCCCGCCCGAGCTGGCCAGCCGGGTGACCACCAAGCCGTACAAGGTGGACGCCTACTCCGGCACCCAGCTGTTCTTCAACGGCCTGACCTTCGAGGAGGTGCGGACGCTGTCGATCGCGACCAGTGCCTCGAGCAGCCGTTACCAGCTGAACTTCCGGCGCTCCGGCGACCTCGTCACCATGTCCGGCTCGGTCGACCTCACCCAGGTGTCCGCCGACCGCTCGGACATCCAGGTGAAGATCAGCTTCCCCGGCGGCGTCCTGAACACCAACGGCCGCGAGGAGGACACGAACACGGTCGCGTGGACGCCGAAGCCCGGTCAGGCCTCGATGCTGAACGCGACCGTGCAGTACGCCGGTGAGAACTCGAACTCGTGGTTCGGCTGGGCGATGCTCGTCGCGGGACTGACGGGCGGCGCGGCCCTCATCGTGGTCGTCCTCGCGCTGCTCGCGCACCGGCGCCACGCAGTCGCCTGACGCTCAGGCGCGGGCGGGCACGAGACCGAGACGGCCGACGACCTCCCTCGTGGCCTTGGAGCGGTTGAGCGTGTAGAAGTGCAGCCCCGGCACACCTTCGGCGAGCAGCCGCTCCCCCATCTCCGTGACCAGATCCATGCCCGCTGCGCGGAAGCCCGCCGGGTCGCCGACCCGCGGATCGAGCCTTCGGGCCACCTCCGGCGGCACCTCCGCCCCGGAGAGCTCGACGGTCTTCGCGAGCGTGCGCGGCGTGGTCAGCGGCATGAGTCCCGGCAGCAGGACCGTGTCGCACCCCCGCGCGGCCACGCGGTCGCGCAGCCGCAGGAAGTCCTCGGGCTGGAAGAACAACTGGGCGATCGCGAAGTCAGCCCCCGCACGGAGCTTGCGGACCAGGTGCTCGGTGTCGGTGTCCAGGTCGGCCGAGCGGGGGTGACCGTAGGGAAACGCGGCCACACCGACGCAGAAGTCACCCAGTTCCCGGCACAGCCGGACCAGTTCCTCCGCGTAGGTGAGTCCCTCGGGGTGACAGATCCACTCGCCGTTCGGGTCGCCGGGAGGGTCGCCCCGCACCGCGAGGATGTTCCGCACGCCCACCGCGGCGTACCAGCCGATGACGTTGCGCAGCTCGGACACGGAGTGGTCGACGGCGGTCAGGTGCGCCATCGGCACCAGCGTCGTCTCCTGCGCGACACGGCCGGTGGTGCGGATCGTGCGGTCGCGGCTCGAGCCACCCGCGCCGTAGGTGATCGACACGAACGCGGGGTCGAGAGGCTCCAACTCGCGGATCGCGCGCCACAGCACCAGCTCGTCCTCGGCGTCACGAGGCGGGAAGAACTCGACGGAGAACACGGGACCCCTCCCGTGCAGCCGTTCGACCACCGACGTCATGGGGCCCAGCCTAGAGGTAGGTCCGTTTGCTGAGAGGGACCGTTCACCAGTTGGGACACGCCCCCCGGTTCGCGGGTGGAGGTGCGCAAAGGTGACGATAGACGCGTGCAGCTCCACCCGTTCGACCTCGAACTGCCCAAGCACGTCGAGACCGCGCTGGCCGACTACCTGGCCGACCGGCGAGCGACCGCGGAACACATGGAGCCCGCCTTCGCAGAAGCGGTCGACGCGCTGAGCGACTTCGTCCTGGGCGGCGGCAAGCGCATCAGGCCGACGTTCGCGTGGTGGGGCTGGCGCGGCGCGGGCGGCGATCCCGACAGCCCACTGGCTGACGCGGTCATCACCGCGGTGAGCTCCCTGGAGCTGATCCAGGCCTGTGCGCTGATCCACGACGACCTGATGGACGCCTCGGCCGTGCGCCGGGGCAAGCCCACCGTGC
This sequence comes from Pseudonocardiaceae bacterium, assembly GCA_036008865.1. Lineage (GTDB taxonomy): Bacteria > Actinomycetota > Actinomycetes > Mycobacteriales > Pseudonocardiaceae > DASYMV01. The sequence goes on from DASYMV010000337.1 coordinate 14,047, forward strand.
ACGTCGCCTTCGGTGAGCGGCACGCCGCCGAAGGCTGGCTCGGCCCGCCCGAGCGGTTCGGCCTGGCCGCAGCGGTGCTGATCGGCGACGTGGCACTGGCGTGGGCCGACGACATGCTCTTCGCGGCCGGACTGCCGACCGAGGCACTGAAGCGGCTGAGCCACCCGTGGCGCGACATGCGCACCGAGATGCTCGCCGGCCAGTACCTCGACGTGCTGACCCAGGCGCGCGGCGACTCCTCCACCGACGCCGCGCTGCGCATCGACCGGCTCAAGACCGCCGCTTACACCGTCGAACGGCCGCTGCACATGGGCGCGGCGCTCGCCGGTGGATCACCGGAGCTCATCGCGGGGCTGCGGTCGTTCGGCGCGGACATCGGCGTCGCCTTCCAGCTGCGCGACGACCTGCTCGGCGTCTTCGGCGATCCCGACGTCACGGGCAAACCCGCGGGTGACGACTTGCGCGAGGGCAAGCGCACCCTCCTGGTCGCGCTCGGCGTGGAGAAGGGCGCGGACGTCCTGCACGACGCCATCGGACGACCCGATCTGGACGCCGCCACGGTCGATGAGGTGCGCGCTCAACTGATCCGCGTCGGCGCCGTGGACGCGGTCGAGGAGCGCATCACCGCGTTGACGACATCCGCCCTGGAGGCGTTGCACGCCGCACCTGTGGCCGAGCCGGCGGCCACCCGGCTGGCTGAACTTGCCATCAGCGCCACCAGGCGGAGCCACTGAGCGCGCTCGCGAACAGACCGGCGCGACGTCCAGCACCGTGATCAGCGGCCACCGGCCGTCGAGCCGTCGCGCGAGCCGTCACGAGCAGGTCACGGGTCCACGCCATCGCGTGCCGACGCGCACCCGCGTTGTGCAACGATGTTCCCCGCGATGGCCGCAACACCGTCACTTCCCCGCTCCAGCGCCGAATCCGCTCAACCGGCGCCGTCGTCCGCTACCCGCGTGACGGAGAGCCCCAACGGTGCGCGTGCGACGCGGCAGACCGACGCGAAGGCGGCCAGGGGCGTCCCCATCCGCACGATCATGCTGGGGCTCGCCGGCGTCGCGCTGATGACACTGGGCGGCACGGGCGCGGGAGCGACGCTGAAGCGTGATCCCCTGCTCGCGGACACGTCGTTGAGCTGGATCCGGTACGGGCACGGCTACGACCTCGCCAACATGGTCCTCTACGTGGGCCTCGGCCTGCTGGTGTGGGCGTGGGCCAGGCTCGGCAGGATGGTGCGGCTGCGGCTCGTCGGCAGCCTCGCGGTGCTCATCGCGACGGCCGCCTGGACGTTGCCGCTGCTCTTCGCGCCACCGCTGTTCAGCAAGGACATCTACAGCTACCTCGCCCAAGGCCAGCTCGCACTGCACGGCTTCGACCCGTACTCGGTCGGTCCCGCCGCGCTGCCCAGCCCTTTGACCGACAACGTCAGCTGGGTGTGGCAGAACACGCCCGCGCCCTACGGCCCGCTGTTCATGCTGATCGCCAAGGGCGTGGTGTGGGCGACCAACGGCAGCGTCATCGGCGGTGTCGTGCTGATGCGCCTCGTGCTGGTCATCGGGCTGGTACTGCTGTGCTGGGCGCTCCCCGGCCTGGCGAGGCACCTCGGCGGCCGCAGCGCCGTCGCGCTGTGGCTGGTCGTGGCGAACCCCCTGCTGCTGGTCCACCTCGTCGGCGGCGCGCACAACGACCTGCTCATGGTCGGGCTGATGGCCGCGGGCGTGCTGCTCATGCTCAACCGCAGGCACGTGCTCGCGATCGTGCTGGTCACTCTCGCCTTCGCCGTCAAGGCCACGGCCGCCGTCGTGCTGCCGTTCCTGGTGTGGATCTGGGTCACCAGGCTCGAAGGCACTCAGCGCGCCAGGATGACCAGGGCCATCGGCAGCAGTGTCGCGATCTTCGTCGGCGTGTTCGCGTCGTGCTCGCTGGCGGCCGGGGTCGGCCTGGGCTGGATCCCGGCGCTGCGCACGTCGTCGACGATCATCAACTGGTTGTCGCTGCCCAGTGCGGTGGGGGACATCGTGCACACCGTCGTCAACTGGTTCGTGCGGGTCGACCAGGGGATCTTCATGGGCGTGGCCAGAGCGCTCGGCTCGATCATCCTGCTCAGGATCGCCTGGAAGCAGTGGCGCGCCGCGAGTATCGGCGGCACCGAGGCCGTTCGTCGCTCCGCGATCACGATGCTGGCCGTTGCGCTGCTGTCGCCCGCCACGCTGCCCTGGTACTTCAGCTGGCCCCTGGTCCTGGGAGCCGGGCTGGCGTGGAGCGCATCAGGACTGGTCGTGATGGCCCTGGCATCGGTGTTCCTGCTGCTGGTGACGTTCCCGGACGGCGACACCGCCCTCTACTCCTGGGGCTACCTGTTCATCGCACTGCTGGTGTCGCTGCTCGCGGCCGTGACCGTGGTGCGGCCGGACCCGTTGGGGCTCTCCTCCAGGTACGACAAGTAGGTAGACGGGTGTTGCGGCCCGTGCCTGTGCGGCACGGGCCGTTGCCGGTCGGTTCAGCTCAGAAGGCGAGGGCCTGCGCCCGTCGCTTCACCTCGCGACCGCGGTCACCGCGCAATGCCTCGATCGGCGAGCCGGGAAGCGAGTCGTCCTCGGTGAACAGCCAGCGCAAGATCTCATCGGTGGAGAACCCGGAATCGCGCAGCACCGTGATGGTTCCGGACAGGCCCTTGACCACGCCTCCGGCGGCGAGGAAATGGGCGGGGACGACGAGGACGCCGTCACGACGTTCCGCGAGAAGTTGACCGTCACGCAACAGTTGATGCACGCGGGTGACGGGTAGCCCGAGCCGGTCCGCGACTTCCGGGAGACTCAGGACTTCCAGCTCAGGAGCCAGTACATCGACAGCGGCAGGAATAGCACTCACGACGGTCACGATGCCACAACTGCCGTGACCACGCCCTGCGCCAACCGGGTCATGTCCGCCAGGTGGACCAACCGGTGGGCCGACGGGCCCGTGTTCGCCCACCCGTACGATCGGCTCTTGTGGAGAGGTCGGGGACGAACGTGATCGGTGGGCTGCTCGAGCAGCGCTATCGCGTGGACAACATGATCGCCCGCGGCGGCATGTCGACGGTGTACCGCGGCTTGGACACTCGCCTGGACCGGCCGGTGGCGATCAAGGTCATGGATCCGCAGTTCTCGGCCGACCGGTCCTTCGTCGAGCGGTTCGAGCGCGAGGCACGCGCCGCGGCCAGGCTGCACCACCCGGCGGTCGTCGCGGTGCACGACCAGGGTGTCGAGCGGGCACCGGACGGCGAGCACGTGTTCCTGGTGATGGAACTGGTCCAAGGCGGCACGTTGCGCGACCTGATCGGCGAGCGCGGGACGCTGCCGCTCCCGGTGGCGCTCAGCGTGCTGGACCCGATCCTGTCGGCGCTGGGTGCCGCACACCGCGCCGGCCTGATCCACCGCGACATCAAGCCGGAGAACGTGCTGATCAGTGAGGACGGTGAGGTCAAGGTCGCCGACTTCGGCCTGGTCCGCGCGGTGGCCAGCGCCGGGACGACCAGCGACAGCATGATCCTCGGCACCGTCGCCTACCTCTCACCCGAGCAGGTCACGACAGGGGCTTCGGACGCGCGCAGCGACGTGTACTCGGCCGGCGTCCTGCTCTACGAGATGCTCACGGGAGTGCCGCCCTACACCGGCGACACCCCGATCTCGGTGGCCTACCGCCACGTCAACGACGACGTTCCGGCCCCGAGCGCGCGGGTGCCGGGCCTCCCGGCGGCGGTCGACGAACTGGTGCAACGGGCGACCCGCCGCGATCCGGCACAACGTCCCGCCGACGCGACGGCCTTCCTCGCCGACGTGCAGCGTGTGCGCGAGGCGCTGCACGTCCCGCGAGTTCCCGTGCCCGCGCCCTCGCCCGGTGGGGCCGAGAAGACCGTGCGCGTGCAGCCGGTCCGCGTCGGTCCCCTGCCCGACGCCACGATGCCCGTGCTCATGCCGGTGCCACTGGGCCCGCAGGGCACCAGGGCCATGCCTCGTGCGGACTTCGCGCAGGCGGCCGTGCCGGGGCCGGAGAGCAAGCCCCGCACGAAACCCCGGACGAAGCCCGAGCAGCAGCCGCCCGCGGACCGGTACGAGGCCGAACGCCGGCGCAGCAGGCGCACGTTCGTCACGTGGATCAGCATCGTTCTGGTCCTCGCCGCGGTGATCGGCCTGGTCGCGTGGTGGATGGGCAGCGGGCGCTGGACGGCGGTGCCGCAGGTGACCGGGCGCGACGAGAACACCGCGGTGCAGCTGATCGAGGACGCCTCGCTGAGCCCGCTGGTGCAGCAGGAGGCGAGCGACACCGTTCCCAGCGGCCAGGTGATGCGCACCGACCCCGCGGAGAACAGCGAGATCCTGCGCGGCGAACCGGTGCGACTGGTGATCTCCCGGGGCCGCCCCGTCGTGCCGCCGATCCGGGCGGGCGTGGAAGTCGCCGACGCGCAGAAGGAGATCGAGCAGATCGGCCTGAAGACCGCGCTCGACGACAACCAGAACGTCTTCGACGAGCAGGTGCCCGCGGGCAAGGTGGTGAGCACGAACCCCAAGCCGGGAACGCCGGCGCAAGTCGGTGGAACGGTGGTCATCGTGCTCAGCAAGGGCCCGAGCCCCAAGCCGGTGCCGAACGTGGCGGGCAAGACCAGGGACGAGGCGTTCGCCGCGTTGAGCGCCGCGGGGTTCCAGCCGGTCGACGGCCCCCCCGAGTTCTCCGACCAAGTGGAGGGCGGCCGGGTCGTGCGCACCACCCCGGCGGCGGACACGAACGTGACCGGGGGCGACAAGAAGGTGACCGTCATCGTCTCGTCCGCGGTCACGGTTCCCGACGTCAAGGGCAGGAAGCTCAAGGACGCCAAGAAGATGCTGGAGGATCTCGGCCTGAAGGTCGAGGCGCAGCAATTCGGCCGCCGCGACAACGCCACGATCTTCAACCAGTCCGTACCAGGGGGATCGCGAGTGCAGAAGGGCTCGCAGGTCATCCTGATCGCGCTGTAGACGACGAGGGCCCGACGGCAGACGCCGTCGGGCCCTCGCATGTCGGTCTTCCGATCAGGAACGCAGCATCTCCGCGACGAGGAACGCCAGCTCCAGCGACTGCTGCGTGTTCAGCCGCGGGTCGCAGGCGGTCTCGTAGCGACCGGCGAGGTCGGCGTCGGAGATCTCCTGGGCGCCGCCGAGGCACTCGGTGACGTCCTCACCGGTCAGCTCGATGTGGATGCCGCCGGGGTGGGTGCCCAGACGTCGGTGCACCTCGAAGAAGCCCTGGACCTCGTCCACGATCCGGTCGAAGTGCCGGGTCTTGTAGCCGGTGGACGACTCGTGGGTGTTGCCGTGCATCGGGTCGCACTGCCAGATCACCTGGTGGCCCGACGCGGTGACCTTCTCCACGATGGGCGGCAGCACGTCGCGGACCTTGCCGTTGCCCATTCGGGAGATCAGCGTGAGGCGTCCGGGCGTGTTGTGCGGGTCGAGCCGCTCCACGTATTCCACGGCCTGCTCGGGCGTGGTGGACGGGCCGATCTTCAACCCGATCGGGTTGGCCAGCAGTTCGGCGAAGGCGATGTGCGCGCCGTCGAGCTGCCGGGTCCGCTCGCCGATCCACAGGAAGTGCGAGGACAGGTCGTAGAGCTTCGGCTGGTCACCGGTGGTGTCCAGGCGCAGCAGGGCCCGCTCGTAGTCCAGCAGCAGCGCCTCGTGGCTCGCGAAGATCTCCGTGGCGTGCAGCGAGGAGTCGGTGACGCCGCAGGCCGACATGAACCGCAGGCCGCGGTCGATCTCGGCGGCCAGTGCCTCGTAGCGCTCACCCGCGGGCGAGGTGAGCACGAAGTCCTTGTTCCAGTCGTGCACCCGGTGCAGGTCGGCCATGCCGGCGCTGGTCAGCGCGCGCAGCAGGTTCATCGCGGCACCCGCGTTGGCGTAGGCCCTGATGAGGCGGGACGGATCGGGGATCCGCGCCTCCGGGGAGGCCAGCAGCGAGTTGACGATGTCGCCCCGGTAGGAGGGCAGGCCGAGGGCGTCGATGTTCGACGAGCGGGGCTTGGCGTACTGGCCGGCGATGCGGCCCACCTTCACGACCGGCACGCTCGCGCCGTAGGTCAGCACGACCGCCATCTGCAGCAGGGTCCGGATGTTCGCGCGGATGTGCGGCTCGGTGTTGTCCGCAAAGGTCTCCGCGCAGTCTCCGCCCTGCAGCAGAAACGCCTCACCGCGTGCGACGGCGGCGAGGTTCTCCCGCAACCGGTCGATCTCGGCCGGCACGGTGATGGGCGGCACGCTCTCCAGCACGGTGCGCACCTTGCGCACCTGGTCGGCGTCCGGCCACTCCGGCTGCTGGGCAGCCGGGCGGGCCAACGCGTCGTCCAGGCGGGTGCGCATCTCGGGCGGCAACGGCGGAAGCTCGGGAAGCGTGTCCACGGGCACGTCCACGGTCCAGTTCACAGACTTCAGGGTATTCGTTCCACACAGAGAGACGGCTTCGGGGACGGCAGCGGGAGGTGAGACTTCCATTGCATTCGGACCGCCGATGCGCAGGGACGTCCGGCCGACTGCATGATGACCTCATGGATGCCACCCGTTTGGATGACCGCACGGCCGGTCGGTTGCTGGCGACCGCGATCGCGAACATCCAGCGGGACCACCCGGTGCACTGGACTCACGTGATCTCCGCCGACGACGAGCTGGTGCCGCAGCGGGTGCTGCACCCGGTGTTCGCAGGGTCGTTCGACTGGCACTCGTGCGTGCACCAGACGTGGCTCGCGGTCCGCCTGCTGCGCGTGCGGCCGGAACTCGACGCCGGTGCTTCTGCGGTGCTGGACGCCGTCCTCACACCGGAGGGCTGCGCCGTCGAGGCCGAGTTCTTCGCCGGCCCGTCCGGCAGGCACTGGGAACGCCCGTACGGTTGGGCGTGGCTGCTGCTGCTCGACGCCGAACTGCGCACGTGGCAGCACCCGTGGGCGAGCGCGCTGCGTCCGCTCGCGCAGGTGCTGCGCGAGCGGTGGCTGGAGTGGGTGAGCGTGGCGCGGCTCCCGGTGCGCACGGGCACTCACGGGAACACCGCGCTCGCCACGAGCCTGGTGCTCGACGCGGCGCGCGCAGTCGGTGACGCCGAGCTGGGCAGGGCGTGCGCGGACGCGGCCCTGCGCTGGCACCGGGAGGACGTGGGGTACGGCGGCTTCGAACCCGACGCGGCGGACTTCGTCTCCCCCGCCCTCACCGAGGCCGACCTGATGCGGCGGGTGCTCGACGCGGACGAGTTCACGTCATGGTTCGAGGCGTTCCTGCCGGACCTGGACGACGCGCGGTGGAAAGTTCTGCGCGAGCCCGTGCCCGTGGACGATCCGACTGACCCGTACGGCTCCCACCTGGCGGGCCTCGCGCTGTCGCGGACTTGGGCCTGGGCTGCCATCGCGTCGACGTTGCCCGCCGAGCACCGGTGGACCGAGGTGGCGAGCACCGCGGCGCAAGCGCACCACGAGGCCGGATGGCGCTACGTGTTCGGCCACGGCTACGCCGCCGAGCACTGGCTCGGCACCTTCGCCACCTACCTGGACCTCGGCGCGCTCACCTGAGACGTCGTCGCGGGCCCGCAACGGGAACCTGATCAGCCGAAGAAGACCTCCGCCTCGGCGTAGCGCTCCACGGGAACGGTCTTCAGCTCGGCGGTCGCCTCCGCGAGCTTCACGCGCACGATGTCCGTGCCGCGCAGCGCCACCATGACGCCGAAGTCACCCTCTGCGACGGCGTCCACGGCGTGCAGGCCGAAGCGGGTGGCCAGCACGCGGTCGTACGCGGTCGGCGTGCCACCGCGCTGCACGTGGCCGAGCACGACGGCGCGTGACTCCTTGCCGGTCCGCATGGCGATCTCCTCCGCGAGCCACGTACCGACACCACCGAGACGCGTGTGCCCGAACGCGTCCTTCTCACCGGAGGTCAGCAACTCGACGCCGCCCTCGGGCACCGCACCCTCGGCAACGACGATGATGGGTGCGTACTGCCGCTCGAAGCGGCTGGTCACCCACTCGACGACCTTGTCCACGCTGAACGGCCGCTCCGGCACGAGGATCACGTTGGCGCCACCGGCGAGGCCGGAGTGCAGCGCGATCCAGCCCGCGTGGCGGCCCATGACCTCGACGACGAGCGCGCGGTGGTGCGACTCGGCGGTGGTGCGCAGGCGGTCGATCGCCTCCGTGGCGATGTGCACCGCGGTGTCGAATCCGAACGTGTAGTCCGTGGCGCCGAGGTCGTTGTCGATCGTCTTCGGCACGCCGACGACGCCGATGCCCTCCTCGGTGAGCCGCTTGGCGACCCCGAGGGTGTCCTCACCGCCGATCGCCACGAGAGCGTCGACGCCGTTGTCGGCCAGGACCTCGCGGATCCTGTCGACACCGCCGGCGATCTTGTAGGGGTTGGTCCGGGAGGAACCGAGGATGGTGCCGCCCCTCGTCAGGATGTCCTCGACGTCGTCCAAGCCGATCGGCTTGGTCAGTCCCTCGACGGGGCCCTGCCATCCGTTGCGGAATCCGACGATCTCCCAGCCGTGGCCTTCGACACCCTTTCGAACGACGGCACGGATGACGGCGTTCAGGCCAGGACAGTCACCACCGCCGGTGAGGACACCGATGCGCATCTGCTTCGCCCAATCTCTCGGTTGGCGCGCCGGCGCGAACGTGGCCGGCGTCACTCCTCGCGCCACAAGCGTGGCACGGACTGGATCGGTGCAGCAACAAGGGTGTCCAGATGGCGGCGGTCAGCGGAGCATGAAGCCGCGCTTGCGACGCTCCTCCTCGATCACCTTCCAGCGGGCGAGGTTGTGCCGGGCGTCCGCGAGGGCGTCGTGCGCGTCGGCGGGCGGCTGCGGCAACCGCGGCTTGCCGACGTCTTCCCAGCGCTGCCGCAGGTCCCTGGTGAAACGGGGCAGGTTCCGGGGCAGCGCCGGCATGGCACCCCACAACTGGGCGAGCGCGACGTGGTCGTAGGCCGCGAACCACGCCCACAGCTCGACGTCGTCGCGGTTGGTCTTCGGGCCTCCGAGGAAGTCGAGGAGGTCGGTCCGGATCCGCTCGCGGCTGCGCCACGCCTTGTCGGCAGGCGACGGGAGCTGGTTGAGCACGTTCTGGCGCACCCAGGGGCCGGCCTTGGCGGGATCGAACTCCGTCGACACGGCGTAGAACTCGCGGCCTTCCTCGTCGACCACACCGATCGACACC